>CAMDRK010000304.1 GCA_945906715.1 Nitrospira lenta | reverse complement strand
CAGGGATGCCAAGTCGATCGTAGGACTACAAGCGGTCTATCTTCGCAGCAGCACCGAGTAAGAAGAACGCACAAGGGGTCTCCCGCTTTAGACAGGAGACCCCTTGGCTAGCTAGCTTCGCAGAAGAGGGGATTACTTGCCGCCCGCTTTCTTATCTTCCTTCTTCTCTTCGCCGAAGGTATCGGTGAACTTGCCGCCCGCCTTCTTATCTTCCTTCTTCTCTTCGCCGTACACGAGGACGTGGCCGCCCTTCTTCTCGCCCTTCTTCTCCTTCGGCTCTTCCGCGAAAGAAGGAGCGCTGAACGTCACTGCCACTGCCACTGCCATGATTGCCATCAACATGCTCTTCATAATGTAGTACTCCCTGTTGTAGTGGTTAAACATTGTGCCATTCATTGGCACTCGCTAGCGGCAATACGCAAGCTTGGTGCCGGGGCCATGAAGTCTATGTCTTATTATACTTATCAGTCAGTTATGTTACTTTTCAATCTTTCTCAGAAGGCCTGGATCTTTGGTTCTCTGTGGCAGAATGGTTTGAAACCATACGAAACCGCCTCATTGCGGGAGGCATGTCCCGGTCGAAGCCGAGGCAGCATTGGTCTCACGATTCCACTCCTTGTATGAGGGGAGAGCGACCCTGATGAAGAATCAGCCGATTTATGGGGCAAAATCGTTAAGGAAAACCGGTGCGGATGGGTCACGGGGGGCTCTGCATCGCAACCGGCTCCCTGATCACATCGGACCAGGCGTCCGAATCCTCTTCGTCGGCATCAATCCAGGCCTTCGCTCAGTTGCCATCGGCCATCACTTCGCCGGGCACTCGAACCGTTTCTGGAGACTCTTGTTCGAGTCGACGCTCACGCCTGAGCCATGCACGCACCAAGACGATTGGCGTCTTCCGGATTGGGGCCTCGGCCTGACAAACATCATCCAGCGGCCCAGCGCAGGAATCGATGTGCTCAAGCCGCGAGAATATATAGCCGGCAAGAAGAGGCTCATTGCCACCGTGAGACATTATCGCCCTGATACAGTCGCCCTGCTTGGTGTCACGATCTATCGCGTGCTATTCCCGGAATTTCGAACCGGACGAGTCAGCCTCGGATTACAAGACGAGACGTTGGCGAGCCGTCCTGTTTTTGTCTTGCCTAACCCCAGCGGCCGGAATGCCTATTATTCATATCGAACCATGCTCAAGGCGTTCTGTGCGCTACGCAATGCGACAAGCAAGCCTTCTTCTCGGTAAGACGAAGGAAACGATTGGTACAGGAAGATGAAGTATGCATGCCTCGTTCTGCTCGACGGTTTGATCTTGGCGAGCCCTAATGCCCTCCTGGCGCCGGGTATTAAATCATGCTATCTTCAGCCCGCTTGGAAGCGTCATTGGTCAAATCTCAACCCTGATGACAAGGGAACATTCTTCTCGACCGTTTCGTCCTACGATCGTCCATAGACGGTTGATAAGTGACGAGAGCCAAAATAGTCCGCACCAATTCGGTAGGCAGCAGCGAGGAGCAGCACAACTATGTTACTGAGTGGCAAGAAGGGACTGATTATCGGGGTCGCTAACAAGCACAGCATTGCCTGGGCCATTGCTCAGTCGGCAGCTGGCCAAGGGGCGCAGCTCATGTTTAACTATCAGAACGAGCGGTTAAGGGAAAACGTCGAAGAACTTGTTGCCACCATGCCTGGTGCGAAATCGTTCCCGTGCGACGTCGGAGACGACGCCCAAATTGCCGCCTTGATGCAGCACGTGCAGCAAGAGGTCGGCACCCTCGATTTTCTGGTTCATTCGGTGGCCTTTGCGCCGCGCGAAGAACTCACCGGCCAATTCGTCAACACCTCGCGCCAGGGCTTTGCCATGGCTTTGGACGTGAGTGCCTATTCCCTTGTGGCTGTGACGAAAATGGCGGTGCCGTTGATGACCGCCGGTGGCTCCGTTGTCACGCTCACCTACCTCGGAGCGGAACGGGTCGTGCCCCACTACAACGTCATGGGGGTCGCCAAGGCTGCCCTCGAAGCCAGCGTCCGTTATCTCGCCTATGATCTCGGCCCTAAGAATATCCGTGTGAATGCTATCTCAGCCGGCCCAATTAAGACGCTCGCTGCCCGCGGGGTCTCCGGCATCAGCAAAATGGTGGATCACCACCGAGAGTTCGCACCTCTCCGTCGCGCAACGGAACAGGGCGAAGTTGGCGACACGGCGTTATTTTTGGTCAGTGCTCTGGGGCGTGGAATTACCGGAGAAGTGATTTACGTCGACGGCGGGTATCATATTCTGGGATCGTTGGCGCCGGTAGAATGAGGTGAAGCCTAGCTCGTTATTCGCACGGGGGCGCGAGATAGCGGGACGAATGAAGAAGTGCTGAGTGCTGAGTTAGACGCGGATAAGAAAGTCGAGACGGGGGAGAGTTCAAAATCCGAAGTTCGAGGTTTTCGGAGCTACTAACCCGGAACTTCGAATTTCGTGTCGGTTTGTCGCGCAGATCCTGCTAGATGCTCATGCTACCGCACCGGTCGCGGGGATCCCATACTGAAAAACAAGAGAGAAGAGGGCGTATCTCCGTGGTCGACTACGCCTCCCTCCCTCTTGTTTTCCAGATGTGCGATCTGCCGGTCGTATGACGTTATCTGACGGCTGACCTGACGGCTGACTTCAGGATTTTTCCTGCAGAAAACTTCGGGACTTTGACTGCCGGAATTCTCAATGCTTCACCGGTTCTGGGGTTCCGCCCGAGCCGAGCCTTCCGTTTGGCTACGGTAAAGGTTCCAAAGTTTACCAGCGAGACGCGTTGCCCTTTCTTTAGGGAGGTAGTCACCGCTCCGGTAAAGGCTTGTAGCGCAGTGCCTGCCGCAACCTTCGTGATGCCGGCGGATGCCGCCATCTTTGCAACCAGCTCCTCTTTCGTCATTGAGCACCTCCTGTTATTGAGTTGACCTAACGGACTCTTTGCCGCTAATGATCGCTGTCACCGCATCCACGTGAATTCACTTTCCTGGGAACATCCGAGGTGTCAGGCTTCCCGCACTTGGGCAAGCCGATTCCGTTTCACAGGAATATGCAAGTCATGGATCTTCTTCCTGAGGGTGTTTCGATTCAGGCCCAGTAACTCTGCTGCTTGGATCTGGTTGCCTTTGGTTTCCTGAAGCGC
Organism: Nitrospira lenta; assembly: GCA_945906715.1. Taxonomy (GTDB): domain Bacteria; phylum Nitrospirota; class Nitrospiria; order Nitrospirales; family Nitrospiraceae; genus Palsa-1315. Next base: position 533 of record CAMDRK010000304.1, on the reverse strand, counting down.
TCTGGTAATCAAGGGGCGTTCAATGGCGGTAATCAGCATGGGATGCAGGTTCCGTCCCGATCCTTCGCGCATCCCCTTCACGAAATCTCCCATCTTCCATTCGAGATAGTCCTCCAGGGATAGAACCTCTTTTCGGTTCGCCCCCGCAGCATTCTGCCGTGCCAACACTTGCATGAACTTCGAGGCTCGTTTCAGCACAGACCGAGAGCCGGTGATGACCAGTGTATGCGCGTGATCGATGTTGGTGGGGATGGCTGTGGTTGCGCCGGATGAGCCCGGTTTCAATTCGACGATGACCGCATCGAATATGCGACGTGTCATGCTTTTCGGCAATGCGGACGAGGATTTCGCCGCAGTGACGGAAGCATCTTTGAATGCGTGTTTGAGCTGATTCTGGATATCCGGGTCACCGCTGAGCACCAAAACATTGAAGGCGGAGGGCGTACGCGACATGAAAGCTCCAGAAGGGAAATGGAAAAGAGGTGCGAATTATTGCCCAGGGCCAATTTGATGTCAATCAAGAAAATATAGAG
>CAMDRK010000303.1 GCA_945906715.1 Nitrospira lenta | reverse complement strand
TGTCGCCGTCGAGGATTTTCCGGCCGGAAAGTTCCTCAATTTCCGCAATCGCATTCAGCACCCCGCGCGTCACATCTTCGAACGGCGCTTCCACCGTCGTCGGCGCTTCACCACGATAGGTTTGCCGGTATTCACCGCCGACCTTTTCGATCAGAATGGCTTTGGTCGTGGTGCTGCCACAGTCGGTAGCGACAATGACGTTGAGGGGATGGGCGGTCTTTGCCGGCGCTTGAGTAGCCATCAGCGACCAGCCTGGCGTTGGCCACGCCGTTCGTGAAGCGTGAACGAGATAGGAAGTTCGATGTTCCGGGTTCGAAGTTCAAAAAACCTCGAACTTCGGACTTCGAACCGTCGTCCGTCTCGCTCGTCCCGCATTTCTCGCAAATCTCGCGCGTCTCGCGTGAAGAAAGAGATCCGTTTCACGTTTAACGTTTCACGGCGATACGTCATTGAGCAGAGGCTCCTTGAGGAGCCTGGGGAGGAACTTGGGGAGCAGACTTCGTTTCAATGATGGCAATGAGACGAGAAATTGTATCGCGACGTTCAAGCAACCGAGCCACTTGCTCGACCTCTTTCGCCTGGAAGGCCCATTCAACGATGGGGGTTAGAAAATACAGCGCCTGGCTGCCGAGGAAGTTCATAGGGCCAAGAGATTCCAGAAATACTGTGGCAGGAGCAGCCATGCCTCGTTTGACCACTGCATCGGCCACCCGTTCAAGCAGCGCAAGATCCTCAGTCGGGAACAGCTCAGGCCCCGATTTAGTCGAAAAAGCATGGGAGAGTTCTGCACGAACCTTCTCCCACTTTTCTGCCACTGATACCTTGGAGAAAGAAGTCATAACTGTGTGGAAAGGCAGTCAAAATCAACTATCGAGCGGCATTATATGGAGGGGGTGAAGAGGAGTCAATAAACGGGGTGGAATGACACCCGTGCTGCTCCCTTGCTCCCGGAACGCGCTAGGGCTTGTCTGTCTGGTTGGCCGGTCTATCTGGTCTGTCTGGTTCTTCTGAATGAATTTCCAGTCCGATCAACCAGACAAACCAGATGAACCAGACAACTCTACCCCGCAGCCGCGAGCCGGTCACCTTCTCCCAATTTGCGGATGAACAGTTCCAGCGCCATGTCGTAACAGATTCGGGCTGTAGCCGGATCGTAGCGGGGACCTTCATCGCGAAGAAAGGCGTGGGCGTTGTTGAACTCATGCCACTGGAAATGCACGCCGGCATCACTCAGCACGTTGTAGATCAGCGCCCGCCCCTCGCGGGGAATATGTGGGTCCTGCCTGCCCCAGATCATCAGCAGTTCGCCCGTGATCTCGCTGATTCGGTCCAAACTGTTGTCGTGCATACCCTCGCCCAGGCTGCGCTTGTGGATGTCGGTGGCGTAGAAACAGGTGGCGGCCAGCACGTCTGGTTGCATCGCTGCACGAAAGGCCAAATGCCCCCCGATACAGATTCCCATGACACCCAGCTTGCCAGTACAGTGTGATGAGCACTTGAGAAAATCCAGCGCCGCGCGCGCATCGCCGTCGTAACTCAACAGTGTCTTGGTGGTCTTATGCCGGTTGCCGCGCTCGGCGCCTGCTTCGTCATAGGCCAGAACGGTGCCGGCCGGTTCCAGTTCGTGGTAAATCTCCGGAACTGCCACTACAAATCCGTGGCTCGCCAACATCGCCGCGGTGCGCCGGATCGGCCCAGTAACCTGAAAGATCTCCGAGAAGAGCACCAAGCCTGGATACCGCCCCCCAGCCACTGGCCGAAAGAGATACGTACGCATGGGCCCCGTAGGAGTCTGGATATCAGCCGATTCGGTATCTGTGATGATCATGCCGTGCTCCGAAAGAGCTAACCCATCTGGATCCTCTTGCTTAATTAACGAAATAAACCAGAAAAACCAATCAACCAAATAGACAAGTTTAGTAGCCCCGCCCGGTGCTGCCGCCCCGTCCCATCCGATCCAACGGAAGCGCTTCGTATCGTGTCTTCATGTCAGGATGCTCGTTGAGATAGCTCTTGACCGCCGCATCATCGGCAAAAATCTCAGGGCTGCGCTTTCGATATTCCTCGACCGTCAGGTCGTATTTTGTCAGCAGCTTGCCGAGTTTCGTGTGGATGTCTGCGCCCATATCCTTCATCTGATCAGCCGACGGGCGCTGCCCATCTTTGAACATTCCTCCACCCTGAAAGTAGTTCGACATCATCTCGCCGATATCGACACGGGCCTTCACGAACTTTTCCACTTCAGCCGGTTCTGCCGCAAGACCGATCCCTGAAAACAATAGAACCCCCAATGAGATTCCAATGATATGTCGAGCCAAATTCATGGGCCTGAACTCCTTGTGAAAGTATGGATACCACCTTCGCTCTGTGGAACAGCGCCCATCATATCATCTACGAGGAGGTTAAGGTTGAGGTTTAGGCTGAGCACCGCTCAATTCGACTCGGCATCTTTTCGACCCTCAACCTCGGCCCTAGCCTTGGTCGCTCCTTAAACAACTGGTTCGTTTCGTGCCGCCCAAAAAACCAGACAAACCAAATAACCAAATAACGGTCTTCTGCTGAATGTTCGCGATTCTTGGGTTTTAGTGGGACTGTTTCTGCTAGGATGACGCTGGCAGGATGATTGACCTGTGACTTCGATAGAAAGGATGCTTATTTTGAACCCAACAAAACTTATTGCCGCGATTATCGTGATTGCTCTGATCGGACTCCCTTCCCTCTCCTTTGCGAGAGCGCGAGGCGGGGGTGGCTACGGTGGCGGATATTCCAGCGGTTCCAAGGGCATGGGCTCACCTGGGAGCATGGGCAGCCGTGGATCTCGCACCTATGACCAAAACGGCGCGAAGCCGATCGAACAGTCGGTCACTCCGAAACCGTCCACAGGCACGCCGCCATCAGCGTCCAGCAGCCAGGCTCCCATGGCCCAGCCGGCGCCTGCCATGCAGCCTTCGTTTATGCAGCGCAATCCCCTGTTGGCTGGTCTCGCAGCCGGCATCGCCGGATCATATATCGGTAATATGCTGTTCGGAGCAACAAACAGCAGCGCTGCGACGACCACCGAAACCGGCGAGGCCAGCCCAGCGTCCGGAGGGTTTGGCTCCACCGGGATACTCCTTATTCTCATGCTCTTAGGCGCCGGCGCATTCTATTATTTCCTGAAAGTACGGCGACCCGCCCCCGACTTCTCCGGTATCTCACGAAGCACCCCAGCCAGCGGCAGCCTGCTATCGACATCTTCTCCCACAACCTTCCAGACGACAGCCGTGGTTGGGGAAGTCACCTCCGCCGACAAGACCGCCTTTCAGCATCTCCTGACCGATGTCCAAACAGCCTGGAGCAATCAAGACCTGGCAGGATTGCGACGGTCCGTCACACCGGAAATGCTGTCGTATTTCAGCACTGCCCTGGCCGAACAGGCCAGCCTGGACATCGCAAATCATGTTGACGATGTGGTGCTGCAACAGGCAGAGGTCCGGGAAACCTGGATCGAAGACACGACGCAATACGCGACGATCGGGCTTCGCTGGAGTGCCCGTGACTATACCGTATCCTTGACGAAGAAGCGGGGAGAACCAGGCTATCTCTTCGAGGGCAATGAAGAGACGCCGGCAGAGGCCAGCGAAGTCTGGACATTCGTGCGATTCCAGAACGGGAAGTGGTTGCTCTCGGCGATTCAGCAATAA
>CAMDRK010000302.1 GCA_945906715.1 Nitrospira lenta | reverse complement strand
ATCTTGATTTCATCGGAGAACTTCTTGACTCGGTTAAACGGCTTGTTCGTTTCATCCAACGCGTCTTCATCGAGCGATTCCATCCCGACAAAGACCGACACGCAACCGCTCTCGGCCGCAAGCTTGACCATCTCCTCATCGTCGGCAAGGAACATCGTGGACTGGCAGCCCCATTTAATCTTGAGCGGTTTCAGCGCGGCCCAGAGCTCACGGCAATAGGCACGGTTGCTGTTGTGCAAGTCATCCACAAACGCGACAATGCTGCCGTCCTCAATCCCCACCCGAATCCGAAGCGCAGTGACGAAGGCGCTCCACATCGGCTCGTCGCGCAAACGCTCGACCAATTCGCTGCGAATCCATCGCTGAACATTGCGAAGTTCCGTGATCACTTCCGGCACCGGCCGGCGCCGCGTGGTCTTTCCGTTAAACGGGGACACACTGCAGAACTCGCAATCGAAATGACATCCTCTGGTCGTGAAACTACACTGCCTCGTCATGTAAGAGTCCGGGCTCAGCAATTCGACACGGGGACTCTTGTAATTCTCCAAAGAGGGAAACGATGTCATCTTATACATGCGCTGCATGTTCCCCGCCTCATAGTCCGCAACTAACTGCGGCCAGAGATCTTCGGCTTCTCCACAGACAATCGCGTCGGCATACCGAAGGGCTTCGTCAGGGCAGTAGGTGGGATGGACGCCGCCCATGACGATCGTCTTGCCTCGCTTGCGAAATTCCGTTGCGATCTCGTAGGCGCGAGGGGCATAGGTGGTCATGATGGAGAGGCCGACCATGTCACAGGGAAAGTCAAAGTCGATATCTTGAACCGCTTCATCAATCAGACTGACTTCCCAATTCGCCGGCGTGTAGGCCGCGATCACCGGCAAGCTCAGCTTGGGAAACCATACCGCGCGCCGCTCCGAAGCAGTCAACCGATAGGGGTTATTGCGCGGATAGGGATCGACCAGCAACAGCCGTTTGCCCGGTGCATGCTTGATCGTTGCCGCCTGCCCGATGAGCTGACTCTGCCGTACCGGTTGAATAAGATCCATGAAGTGTTCCTCCTGACCTCTACCCGGCTATCCAGCCGAGGGTATCAATGCGTTCATTGAAATGTTTTCACTATTCCTGTTGGCCTACGCCAACTTTATCCTGAATGGATTGAAATTCTAGCTGCTCAACCTTGATGCCGCTGAACCACGGCCCATCCTTGCACAAGAATTGCCAGCTCTGCAGTATAGCGTTATCCGGCTATGCAGGTCCAGCAAGAGGGCCTAAAATCTTACCTGGTTCCCACTGGTTGTAACGGAGGTAGATTGACATCCTGTCCTTGTAACAGTGGGTCCGGCTGTGATTCGGCAGATTCGGCTGCCGCCGCTGCGCCACGCCGTTTCTCCTCGATCGCCTCTAACGCCTTTTGCCGTTCAATGGTCGAATTTACACCGACACTTTCAGGAGGAATCGGCGGCCCCACGGATCCGCAAGCCGCCAACACTCCAATCATCACGCCCACCGCAATGCACCTCGCGCTCGACATCCACGCCTTCACGAGAGCATCCGATCGAGTTCCTTGATCCGCCGCTCCACACTCGTTCTGGCAGTCCCACCGACCTGAGACTTCCGGTCGATCGCGGCAGTGACCGTCATCCGAGCGAGCAGGCCCTTTTCAATTCGCTCAGAGAATGTCCGCAGCTCATTGAGCGAGAAGGCCGTGAATTCACGGCCTTGATCCAGTGAAGCCCGCACCAATCGGCCCGTGATCGCATGCGCTTCGCGAAACGGCACGCCTCTGGTCACAAGATAATCCGCAACTTCCGTCGCTAACATTCCACCACCCTGAACCGCCCGCTTGAGAACGTCCCGGTTCACGGTGAGTCGGCGCATCAGTTCGGTCAAGACTTTTACTGAAGCGGTGACGGTATCGAGGGCGTCGAAGAGCGCCGGTTTGTCCTCTTGGAGGTCTCGGTTATAACTCAAGGGCAGAGCCTTAAGGGTCGTCAACAGATTCACCAAATGACCATAGACCCGTCCCGTCTTGCCCCGCACCAGTTCGGGCACATCGGGATTCTTCTTCTGCGGCATCATACTACTGCCGGTGCAAAAGGTATCGGGAAGCCCAACAAACTGGAACTCCTGAGACGACCAGAGAATCAATTCCTCACTGAGCCTGGACAGATGCATCATCGTAATCGACAGCGCCGAGGCTATCTCAATCACAAAATCACGATCGGACACGGCATCGAGGCTGTTTTGCGTCACGGAGGGGAAACCCAATAGCTCTGCGGTGAACCGGCGATCGACTGGGTAGTTGGTCCCTGCGAGCGCGCCGGACCCCAATGGCATGACATTCACACGCACCGATGCATCGCGAAGTCGCCCCTTGTCCCGCTCGATCATTTCCACATAGGCCAAGAGATGATGCGCAAACAGCACCGGCTGGGCACGCTGGAGATGCGTATAGCCCGGCATGGCGACCGTTAGATTCGCCTTTCCCTTCGCCACCAGCACCCGCTGAAAATCTTCCAGATTGGCCACGAGCCGACTGAGTTCATCCCGCAAGTACAGCCGAATATCCAATGCAACCTGGTCATTCCGGCTTCGGCCCGTGTGCAACTTGCCGCCGAGGGAGCCGATCAATTCTGTCAGCCGGCGCTCGATCGCCATATGAATGTCTTCATCCTGAGGGGTGAAGCGAAAACGGCCCCGATCAAATTCCGTCTTCACCGACTCAAGGCCCCGCACGATCGTCCTGGCTTCAGAGGCGGTCAACACGCGGGCCTTCCCCAACGTCTTGCAGTGGGCGATACTGCCCTGGATATCATGGGCATACAGCCGGCGATCGACCGCCACCGAAACAGTGAAGGATTCCACCAACCGGTTCGTCTTGTGTTTGAACCGCCCGCCCCAGGCCTTTCCGCCTTCCAACACGGCAGGGCTGCGGCCCGTTGCTCGTCCCATCAGGAGGAGCCCTTCTTTCTCTGAGCTCTGATTTTCAGCCGCAACGCGTTCAACCGAATAAAACCCTCGGCATCTTTCTGATTATAAACTTCGTCCTCTTCAAACGTGGCAATATCGAGACGATAGAGCGAATTCTTCGACTTGCGCCCGGCCAACGTGCAACTCCCCTTGTAGAGCTTCACCCTCGCCGTGCCGGTCACGTCCTGCTGCGCCATATCGATCGAGGCCTGGATCATTTCTCGTTCCGGACTGAACCAATAGCCGTTGTAAATCAGATCGGCGAAGCGCGGAATCAAACTGTCCCTGAAGTGCAGGACTTCGCGATCCATCGTCAACGACTCCAGTCCGCGATGCGCCACATGGAGGATCGTTCCGCCCGGCGTTTCATAGACCCCGCGCGATTTCATTCCAACGTAGCGATTCTCCACCAGATCGACACGCCCGATCCCATGCGCCCCCCCCAGCTTATTGAGATGCGCCAACAGCGTTGCCGGACTCATTTTCTTGCCGTCGATGGATACCGGATTACCGGCCTCGTAACCGATTTCGACTTCGAGCGGCTTGTTCGGCGCCTGCTCCGGCGACACCGTCATTTGGAAAATTTCATCCGGTGGCGATTCCCAGGGATCTTCCAAGATGCCGCCTTCAGAACTCACATGGAACAGATTCAGGTCCATGCTGTAGGGTTTGGCTTTCGTCGCTGTCACGGGGATGCCATGCCTATCGGCATATTCGATCAATTCACGCCGCG
>CAMDRK010000301.1 GCA_945906715.1 Nitrospira lenta | reverse complement strand
GCCTCCTCCATTTTCTGCATATTCGCATAGCTCGCCGCCAGTAAGAGACTAAGGTAGCCGCGCTCATAACTTTCCAAGACGTAATCGATAAAAGAACCCTCGGGAATGAAGACATTGGTGGTCTCCTTGAGAAGGGAGAACGTCTTGTGACGGAATTCTGACCTGGCCTTCTCGCCATGAACAATCACGGTCTCATAGCACCGCCGCTCAAACGCATCGGCCAATCGGTTGAGCGTATCGATCCTCTCTGAAAGGTCAATCTGCCGTTCAATCTCAGAACAGGATGCCCCATACAGGGTCCGCCCACCTCCAGTCTGACAACCGACGAGACCAATCAATAGTCCCAGGGCTACTGCTGCCATAGAACGAATGTTGTGTCGAATCATCAGCCCTGCACCTGAATCAGCGGGAAGGTTCGAAGATACTTAGGAGTTTATCGGCGAACAGCAGAATAGATCTGCTCAATCTCACCACTTGTCAACTCCCGCCATTCGCCTGGCTGGAGCCCCTCCAGTACAACCGGCCCGACTGCCACCCTTACAAGCCGCAAGGCCGGATGCCCCACAGAGGCGGTCATGCGCCGAACCTGTCGGTTCATCCCCTCGCGCAACGTCATCTCCACCCAAGCAGTCGGCACATTTTTGCGAAAACGGATGGGAACGGAGCGGTCAGGCAACTGCGGATGGTTCGCCAACAGACGTACTTCAGCAGGTCTGGTCTTCTTACCACTCAGCACGACGCCCGTCCTCAACTGCTCCAACGCCTCCTCGCTCGGGATACGTTCGATCTGCACGAAATAGATTTTCGCCAGCTTATGCTGCGGGTCCGTAATGTGGGAGGCCAACCGTCCGTCCGACGTCAGAAGCAGGAGCCCTTCACTATCCAAATCGAGACGACCGGCGGCATAGACACCAGGCAGATCGATATAGTCCGCCAAGGTCTTCCGCCCACTAGGGTCGGTAAAACAGGGCAAGACCCCATAGGGTTTGTTGAACGCGATCGTGCGAAGAGTCGGCATCACCAGAAAGCCATATCGTCCGACTTGGTTAGTCCGCAGTCCGCAATCGAGTCAGCATCTGTCCACTATATCCAACCCCCTTCGACAGAACAACGTGAGACAGCTCTGTCTGACGTTGGGCCTACCCTCCCCATCAATCCTGCCGACTGTATAGATGAAGGCACTCCCCTTCAAAATCACTCCTCCTATTGCGACACATAGCTTTATCCGACCAGTTAGCCAGAGTCTGTATGGTAGTCCATACAGTGTTTGTGGCGTTATACTCCATTTCTCTTGTTGGCCGCACAGGTTAGGCTATAACTTCCCCTCAAATCCCAACGAAATGAACAATTACCTTCAACCACAGTTCCGACATACTGGGCATTGAGATTGCTCCATTGCACACTGTTCCGTTCATCTTCATTACAGGAGGAAACTATGAGGAAAATTTCATTCGATCGAACCACTCCCCTACGAGGCCCAGCATTGGCGATACTCTGTGCCCTGGCGGTGGTGGGATGCGTGAGCACGGAAACCCACACGAAAGCGCTTGCTGAGCTTGATGCCGCAAAGAAAGCTACCGCACAACTGCAACAGAAACTGGACCAGGAAGCGGCTCAGCGCAAAGTAGCCGAACAGCAGGCGGTCTCATTGACCAAAGAGCGTGAAGCGCTCGCGGCACGCTCGAGCGAGTTGCAATCTCGCCTGGACGGCCTCGAGAAGGAGAAAGGACAACTGAACAGCGAGCTCGGCACTGTGCGCGGTCAAATCACTGGCCTTGAAGAGAAGCTCACGAGCGGGAATGCCTCCTCGCAGGAAGAAATCACCAGGCTCCAGAAACAGGCTTCTGAGCTGGCGGACAACGCTACTCGCATCGCGAAGGAGCGCGAGCAGCTTCAGCAGGAACAATCCCAACTTGCCGCACCGTTGGAGCAGGAGCGGCTGGCAAAACTGGCGAAAGAAGAAGAGATCAGCCGTCTAACTCGCACACAGGAAGAGCTCTCCAAGTCGCTGCAAGACGAGATCTCCAAGGGCAATATCACCATTCAGCAAGTACGGGACCACCTGACGATCAACATGGTGGACCGCGTCTTGTTTGATTCCGGACAGGCCCAAGTCAAACCGGCCGGCGTGAAAGTCTTGAAACCGGTTAGTGACGTCCTCAACAAAATCTCAGACAAACAAATCCGGATCGAAGGCCACACCGACAACTTGAACATCAGCCCGAAGTTGCAAGATCGCTTCAAGACAAACTGGGAACTCTCAACGGCGCGAGCCACGACCGTGGTGCGCTACCTGATCGATGAGGGCGGTGTGGACCGCCAGCATCTCTCCGCAGTCGGCTATGCCGATACCCACCCCCTCGCCTCGAACGAGACAGAACAGGGCAGGGCTTCGAATCGGCGGATCGAGATCGTGCTGTACCCGAAAGACCTCAAACGCATTGCCGGCCAACTGGAGAACACCACCTCAGGAACAAAATAGTCATCCATCCTCCGGAGGTGCTCACCTTAGGTGGGCACCTCCCCCATCAACCTAGCCCTTCCCCCACTTCCCTGCTTCAGTTATGATGCATGACATGGCCAATCGCCGATGAACAGCGGATGACGCGGCTCCGAAGATGATTAGAGACGGGCGACGCCAAGGCCTGTGGTACCTTCACAAACAATCGGCTCTAGCCCTCCTTCATTTTATGGATATCGACCACTATCAAGACCATCCACACGAGCCGGCCTCCCAGGGAATATGGGCGGCGCTCCTCGCCGATGCGCCCTGGAATGCCAAATCCGTCATCGCCGCCGGCATCGCAACTGCCGGAGGTCTCACCTCATGGGCAGCTAACTTCTCATCGCCTGCTGTGGCAGGCATCGGTGGCAGCTATCTGGCAGGATTTTTCATGGGCTGGGTGTCCCGGCGGTTTCTGAGAATGGCTGCGATGATCACAGGAGGGCTGCTGGCCGGCATCGCCGTATTGGAAGAAACCGGTTGGATCAATCTCGATTGGGCGTCAGTAGAAACGCAGATCCGTCACGCCATCGCAGCAACACAACAGGGTGCTCAAGGGCTGAAACACATCCTCTCAGGATATCTCCCGTCAACAGGGGCAGCAGCGGTCGGCATGTTTTTCGGATTTCGGAAAAAATAGCGAGGCGGCCCAGCAAGAGTGGACAAAGTCACCCCGGCAGCGCTTGGTACCACCCGTTGGCTTGAGCCAATTCGACCGGACAATCGAACAACTGGCTGAGGTTAGCTCCTGTGAGGACAGAACCCTTCTCACCATCCTGAAGAATCTTTCCTTGCTTCAAGAGAATGACACGCTCTACTTCCGGCGGAATCTCGTGGATGTGGTGCGTCACCAGCAACAGAGTTTTCCCTCTCTTCATATGCGTCCGCACCAGATCCAGGTAATGAAACGTCGCCGTCAGGTCGAGTCCGCTGGTAGGCTCATCCAACACCAACGCGGTCGGATCATGCACCAGCGCGCGGCCCAACAGGCATCGCCGTTGCTCGCCGGTCGACATCTCTGCGAACCTCCGCTCGATCAAGAAACCGATACCGAGTTCCTCCATCACAGCATGAGCGCAAGCAATCTGGGCATAGGTAAAGTCTTGGTGAGCGTACGTCCCAATGCTCGCATAGTAGCCTGACAGCACGACTTTCAATCCGGTCACCTTTTCCATGTATTGATGTTGCAGGTCGTGCGAGACCATGCCCAATCGCTTGCGAACATCCCA
>CAMDRK010000300.1 GCA_945906715.1 Nitrospira lenta | reverse complement strand
GAATGGGTCGATTCTGCGAGTTCGAATCAGCCACCAGCACAAGCGCGACATTCCCAAGTGGCTATTCCACGAGATGCTTCGGCAAGCGGGGCTGACGCTCGAAGAATTTCGGACGTTGCTCGACTCTTAAGGGTGACAGTCCAGCTCGTCTTACGACCGAACGATTCCTTTCCGTGCTCTCCCCCGTTACTCGCCAAGCAGGGTAACCAGATTGCCCTTCTCTGCGTGCATCAAGCGACCGTCATCCATCGAAATTATCCTTCCAAGCTCGCTCATTATTTCTCCAGGGATGGGGGCTGATTGATCTTCCACTGCGCGCGTCCAAGGAATGCTGGTTCATCTGGTCTATTCGGTCTGTCTTGTCTATCTGGTCTGTCCGGTGGGTCTTGCCCATGCGATCAGTTGACTAGAAACACAGAACAGATCTCTCCGACCAGATAGACCAGATAGACCGGACAGACGAGACAGAGAAGACAGACCAGAAAGACCGGCTAACCAGACAGACGAGTCCGAGCGCGTTGCGCGAGCACACAGGGCAGTCTCGCTACCCTGCCTCTTTTTTCGAGTAACAATACTTTGAAGTCGAGGAGGCCGAACCAGGCGGGATCTGCCACATCGTGCAGGGAAGAAACCTAAGCTTTCTCTTTTGCAAGCCATTGACTATAATGGGACATCTGGAGCGATGGTTTGATGAGCACGATTCACAAACAGCTTGTGACTGACGAAGAGGGGCGCCCTGTCGGGGTCTTAATCCCCTACGAGGAGTGGCTGCGCATCGAGCAACAGTTGGGGAGTGCTGCTGGAGCCAATGGGATAGAGCAGCTTCGGCGTCATGAGGGTACGATCCGCTTGTCGGAAGACCCAGTCGCGTACCAACGTCGCTTGCGCGACGAGTGGGCGTGAAGGTGGCCCGCTTCGTTCTCGATACCAATATCATTCTGTATTTCCTCGGTGGTCGTCTCGCCGATCCATTTCCCGTCGGAGACTATGCCATCTCGGTAATCTCGGAACTGGAGTTGCTGGCTTATCCTGGCCTGGTTTCTTCAGAGGAACAGCGTATTCGGGATTTCCTGGCGGACGTTCCTATCACCGACCTGACTCAGTCCGTCAAGCACCACGCCGTAAATCTTCGAAAACGATTCGGGCTGAAACTTCCTGACGCCATTGTCGCTGCGACGACGTTGGCTCAGGAGGCGACCTTGCTGACCAACGATCAACGGTTGCTCGCCTTGAGCGACGTCTCCACGCAAGCGCTTCGAGTGAAGTAGCAACTCTGAAATAGCGCATTTTGAGAGTGGAATTGTGGACCAGGAATCACTGGCGCAAACTCAGCAGATTGTCCGTGCCGCTACCGAAGCCCTTCGAACTGAAATCGTCGACGTCACCATCGTGACGCTCATCCACGGCGCGCGCATTCTTCGCCTGTAGTCGCTCCATTCATCCCATCACGCAAGCAGTGAAGTATGACCGGGCTCGATCGGTCTCTATTTTGCCGGTACTCACTGGCCCACGGCAGCGTGAGAGATCTCAGGGGGTGGCCTGGTCGCTCCTCGAATGCGCGCGTCGAACGAGGCCTGAGCTCAACTCTTTATCCGTAACCCCTTTCAGCGGGGCGGCTGATGTGGCCTCAACTGCGCGCATCGAGCGACCACTGCTTTATCGTGGGGGCTCTGCGAGCACGGAGACCGCACCAGCTGCCTCGGCATCCCCTTTGCGTCCGCGCGTTGCACGAGCACAAAGGGCAGCTGGTAACCCTGCTCTCTTTCCTTTGTTCTTCGAGAAGCTGGCATTTGGGGCGCTACCGGAGTAGTCACTATGGTAAGAAGCAAGCCCAGGTTGCTCCGGCCCGAGGAGTCTTGTACACTTTGCTCAGATCGCTTTTGAAAGGGTGTGTGCAATGCGACGACCAGACGACAATGCTGAAGACGCCCGGATCGTCGATAACTTGCGCCGCACCATCGAACTCACGGAACTCGGTCTGGCTTTGCGCCGGTCGGTGGTGCAACAAGGTAACCTCGTTGGCGATGCCATGACCCAGGTCATGCGCGAGATTCGGCGCGCGAAAGAGCAGGCATGGCAGCAGAGTCCTTCCTAGTCCAGGCGCTTTCCGCACTCATCGCTGACTTCAATCGAGGTGGCCTCCACTATGCGCTAGCCGGGGGCTGGGCCTACAGCGCGCTTGTTGAGCCACGGGCCACGACGGACATCGATCTGCTTATGCTCATCGAACAGCCCACCCGTGAAGGCATCCAATCCCTGTTCTCATCCCAGTTCGACTCGACCCTGGTTCATCCTGCCCCCATGGTGTTTCAAGGGATTTCAATTTGGCGCTGTGTGGGTATTCGCGGCGGTCAAGATGTGGTCGTTGATCTTCTGCTAGCGGACTCGGATTATCTCAAGACGGCGCTCTCTCGTCGGCGAATGGTAATCTTCGGTGAACTCAACGTGCCGATTCTGGCGATAGAGGATCTGATTGTGCTGAAGACCTTGGCAGGTCGTCTTCAAGATCAAGCTGATCTCGAAAAGATCCGGGCTCGTCAGGATGAACTCCACGTAGACTGGACCTATGTCGAGGAATGGAAAACTAAACTCGACTTTCAGGGGTAACAGCTTTTGAAATGCGTAGGGTCATTGGGCGATCACATATCTCGTCTTCCGGTACTAGGCTCCACTCTCTCATTACAGGGTGGCGTGGTTAGTCCCCACTGCGACCGTCGAACGAGCCCCTCCAATTCTCTATGCCCCTTTAAGGGAGTGGCCGAGGCTGCCCTTTACTGCGCGCATCGAGCGACCACTGTTTCATCGTGTGGGCTCTGCGAGCAAGAAAGACGGCTGGTTTCTCCCTGATCCCTCTGTGCGTTTGTGTTTCTGATGCCAGAAGGATATAGTTCCTATCCATCACACATTATGAGGACAGGTATTACTCAGTTCTTCTGCCAAATGAGGGGAGGGTTCATGAGAACAATCCTTACACTCGCCGTATTGCTGTGGCTTGATGCGCACCACACGATGGCTGCGGAACCCCTTGATGAAACTGCCAAGAAGTTTGCCGCCGGGTACGATTTCCTGAAAAAACAAAAGTACCAGGAGGCGCGCACGGCCTATGAAGCCGGCCTTCAACAAAGCCCTGCCAATGCCATGGCGCATTTCTATCTCGGCGATGCCTGCCGGGGCCTGAAAGCCTGGGCCTGTGCGGAAGAGCATTACGAGACCTCGCTGGACCTTGATGCGAAATCTTCGGTGGCCGATTTGGCCAAACAACGGGGGCGCAAGGCCAAAATCTGGCGCTTGTTGGATGAAGAGAAGCAGGCCATCAACGCGCCGAATGTCTCACGCGATATGCTCGCTCAGGCCGAGGACACCTTGGACATTGTGAACAAGCTGGGTCTCGATGACGAACAACAGGCCCGCTATCGGCAGTTGCGAGAGAAAATTGAGCAGAGGCACAAACAGAGTAACGCGATGACGGTGGCGCCTCATCTTCCAGACCGGTTAATGGTGCTGGTGCCGGCGGGGGAGTTTACGATGGGGAGTTTGGGGGGAGATCCAGATGAGCAACCGGTGCGCCAAGTTTATGTAGGTGCCTTTTTCATGGATAAGCACCAAACAGCGGTGTCGGAATATGCGAGGTTCTTGGAAGCCACACACCATGACAGCCCGCCGGAATGGACGCTCATGAACAAACCGACGAGCCGGAATCGCCCCGTCGCCAATGTGGATTGGGCGGATGCGGCT
>CAMDRK010000299.1 GCA_945906715.1 Nitrospira lenta | reverse complement strand
TCCAGAGGGTCAGTTTAATACTAATCCCCTCCGCCACAGGAATTCCCCTCAGAACATCCGCCTCAAGTATCGAATAGGCGCCGGTTATCGCAGCTTCAGTGATCACGCCCTGAGCCACCCAGAGGATCGGCACATAGATGGCCCCGACCAATGCACACTTCCACCAAAGCGTCAGACCTAGCCCACCTGGCGGTTCGCGCTGCAGCCGTTCGAGGAAAAATGTTCGTCCCACGATCCCGAGCGACCAGATGTCGATCGGAATGGCCAGCAAAAACAGCAACGCAATGCCGGAGCCTTCGCCAATGCTCGAACCCAAGGCCAAGGTGACTGTTGGAACCGCAAACACCGTGACCGGACTTGCCAGGAGCATCACAAAGGCAAGCGCGATCCTGTTTTCAAAATGCATGATCCCGAACGCCATGAACAAAACGGCAAGAGCAAGCTTGAACGGCAAGCCGGTCCAGAAGGCGGGCCAGAGAATTCCAAACCCCAGCTTTGTGGGAGACATGTGTTCGTTCACGCTAGTCCAAAAAATCTCGATTGATAATCGCCGACACCGTAAACAACAGGATGGACGCTGTGAGCATGACCCATCCGATCAGGGCAAACGGGCGCTTGAAAATATTTCGCTCCGGATTGCGGTCGAAGAAAGGCAATAGCACCAGCATCACTCCAAGGAGGCCCGGCAACCCCATCGAACCGAGGAACTGTCCGAGCTCGCCGGAAAACATCTTGAGGCGCAGATGCTGAAAGATGAATAAGAAGTACCATTCTGGTTCCGGGTGATAATCGCCCGGGTCAGGAGTCGCCTCTTCCAACAAGACCACCGGTTCCCAGAAGGCCATCGCGCTGACAGTGGCAAACACCACCGCCATCCCAACCACATCCTTCCAAATCTGTCGCGGGAAAAAATAGTCGGTCTTCGCCTTCAGCTCTGCCGGCGCGCCCCTGAACGGACCAGCCGGCCCCGCGCAACGAAAGAGGAAGAGATGCAGCCCGGCCAACGCAATCAAGGCAGCCGGGAGCACCATCACGTGAATGACGAAGAACCGGCTCAAGGTCATCTGCCCGGGAGTCGGGCCTCCCTTGAGGAAGCGCGCCAGAAAGTCGCCCAAGATCGGCATCTTATCCACAATCTCGACGCCGACCGTCGTAGCCCAATAGGCTCGCTGGTCCCACGGAAGCAAATAGCCTGTAAAGCCGAATCCCATCACAAGGGCAAAAAGCGCCAGCCCAACCAGCCAGATGAGCTCACGTGGTTTTTTATACGCGCCCCAGAGAAAGACTTGGGACATATGCGCGAAGACACAGACCACCATGGCGGTGGAGCCCCAGAAATGGTAACTCAGCAGGAACCAGCCATAGTCGACGTCGTGCAGAATGTACTGGGTACTCGCGTAGGCATGGTCGGCGGTGGGGACATAGTAGAACATCAGCAGCACGCCCGTGACCGCCTGCATGATGAAGATAAATAATAGAATGGACCCGAAGACGTAGGCCCAACGAGAGCCGCCCGGGACCGACTCGTTGAGCATCTTGGCCGCGAGCAGCTTCAGCCCGACCCGTTCATCGACAAAGGTGAAAATCTTTTCGGCGACCGTTGGCTGCTCGCCGGCAGTAGGAATGTCGCTCATCTACACAATCCGCGTTTGAGACTTCGTCCCGGCTTTGAATTCCATATCGATAATTTGCACCTCGCCAGCCGCGGTCACCTGAATCGGCAGCAAGTCGAGAGGACGTGGGGCGGGGCCGTCCAGCACCCTGCCGGACGCATCATAGATACTTAAATGGCAGGGACAGAGAAAGACCTGCCCGAGCACCTTGTGCTTCCGCCATTTATAGGCGCAACCAAGGTGGGGGCATTTGCCGGAGAATGCGAGAAAGGGCATGTCCTTCTTATTGGTCCAGATGGCTCTCCCTGAAGAATCCAGGAATTCCATATCCTTCCCCTGATACACTTTTTCCAATACCGCTGGAGTCGCCTTGACAAGCCACACGTTCTTCTCAATCTCCGCTTCAGGCAAATAGACCTCTTTGATCTTGCGCTTGTACTGGAACTGAATCCCGGCATCCTCCGTCTTGATCTTTCCGATGTTGCCGACCTTCAGCCATCCGTTATCGAGCGGCGCATACATCGGCTTCATCAAGAACTTCATCACGGGATAGACCAGCGGCAATCCGATAAACAGCCCCGTCACATAGGTCAAATTCGCAAAAAATGCCCGCCGCTTGACGTTCCGTTCTAACTCAGGGAACGGCACCAGGACTTCGCCCGGCGTGACGTGAATATGCTTTTCAAGGCCCGGGATTTCGACTTCATGCAGCGTGACATAGTCCTCACGCTTAAAGGGCTGCATGCCCATGACTTCCGACGAGGACGTCCGCAGTTGCACCAGATCGTCCGTCACTACCTGTACCGCTCCCATAGGCACTTGCCGTTCGCCTGCGCCGTTCATCGACACGACGAGGTGGCTGACCTCATGGGAGAGTGGGTCCATGATGACCCTGGACACCTCTCCAACTTCTCGGTCCAGACAGCGGACTTTCGACTTCAGTTGAGGCTGCATGCTACTTCTTCTTGATCGGCTTTGGTGTATTCACAGATGTATTTTTGAATGTACTGAGCCACGTGGCAAGGGCGGTGATGTCGTTGGGCTCCATGACGTCCTTAAACTTGTCCGGCATCTTGCCCTTTTCCCAATCCTTTTCAAATCCCTCTGCCATAAAGCTCTTGGGGTCCATAATTTTCTGCTTAATTTCATCGACCGTGAGGTAGGAACCGATGTTGTCCAACTCCGGACCGCGTTTCTTCCCACCCTCACCCTTTAATTTATGGCAGTTGTAACATTCTTGCAGTTGCCACTGCTCTTCACCCAGCTTCATAAAGTCTCCGGCTACTGCTACCTTGGGCACGACCGGGGACTCGGCAACCGGCGGCGCTGGCTCTTTCACCCCCTGGCCTCCGCCCAATGACATGAGCCGCATCTCTAAGGCTTTCACCTGCTCATCGAGCGCTTTTACCCGCGCAATCAGCTCCTCAGCCTTTCCCTGTTCAGTGGCGGCCAGTTTGGGCTTTAATATCTTGGCGATCTTTCCCTTTTCATCTTCCGGATCGAACTGCGGCCACAGCGAGGCGCCGGAAACGAATACCGTGCACAGCACGACATAGAACACCACGATGGCGATCACGGACTTCGCTCCGCTCATGGCTCTGACCGATGGCGCGTCCAGCAGCATGAACACGGCAGCCCCGAAGATCGCCTGGCCGAAGAACATCATCTGGAACACGGATGGAAACTCGAGCGCCCTCGAAATACCGACAAGCGCAATGCCCACTACCAGACCGATTGACAGCTTCTTAATTACATTCCACATACAGATTCTCGGTTACTTGGCCCTGGCAGGTACAGAACTGCCCTCCGGTACCTGGCTCTTCGAGGCCGAGGGCCGAAGGGTTAGGATGACGGCGAAACTCACTACCGTGAAAAAGACGACGGTAATCCCCGTAATCCACCAAGCGGAATACGACAGCGTCGGCGTGAAGGACTCAGCGGAGAAGTCCGGCACCAAACCGTAGGTGTGAAAGTACTTCCGCACCAGCGAGCGGACAGCGCCCATCAAGCCCATTGTCCAGATTGAGGTGAAGGCCAGGAAGATCAGCACGAACTGGGAGGTAAAATCGATCTTCCCCCACACGATGATCCCCTTCCTGATGGCCCGGTTATACACGACATAGTT
>CAMDRK010000298.1 GCA_945906715.1 Nitrospira lenta | reverse complement strand
TTGACTTATTACGACGGTGAGAAGACAAAGAAGCAGGGTCCGGACTCTTTTCAACTTAACCATTTGGAGACTTGTCCGACAAGTCTCCTTCGCGCATCGAGACCTAGTTCGTCGATCAATGTCTGCGCTGTCACACGGCGCACTCGCCCGGCTTTCACATCTTTCAACGACCGGCGGATTCGTGACATGTATGACTTGCGATAGCGATCGGATAACTCGCGGAACTGATCTTCGGCCATGATCACATAGGCCGGTTCGTTGTCCTTGAGGACATGCACCGGCCCACGTTTTAGGGCCTTATCCACCGTCGAAAACCCGCGACGTCTGATCTCAGTGGCCGGTATGGTTCTTCGTGCTGCACCGCTCGTGGTTCGCATGGACCTACTCTATCCCAAGCCGTTCATCACAGCAGGCCTCAAGACCAGAATGGGACAAAGCAGAGGGGTCGCGAGTCTTTTCAATTGCAATATTTGAAGATTTGTCTGATAGCCCTCCTTCGCGCGGCGGTCCAGCGCTTTCCTCGCCGTCCTACCCTCACGCCCATCCAACCATTCCACATTGATCATTCAACATTAAACATTCCACCACCCACCCCTCACCCCTCACCCCTTACGCCTAACCCCTCACGCGCATTCGCGCCTCACCCCTAACCCTTTACCCCTTACCCCCTCTCAGCCCGGTTTGACATCCCGCTATGAGAAGGCGCAGCATGCTTATCTTATCCTTACGACACAGAGGTGTATTGTGACCCCTTGCTAGTTTCGCCTAATCCAGCCACACAGAATCGTTCAAGAACTGAATCGCGCCCTCTTGGCAGAGTTCGCCATGAGGGCGTTGTTGTTTGTGCAATAGTACCGGCCATCGGCATGATGTCCTGGGTCTTAACCTTATCGAAATGGAGAGCGTGATGAAACGATTAGCAGCCCTGTCAGCCGGATTGATCCTGGGATCGCCTGCACTTGCGTTGGCAGCGGAACATAGCGCGGGATATCGGGGAATCGGACAGCTCTACTTCTTCTTCATGGGCGCAATCTTGATCTATGGCGTCTATGATAGCTTCGGCAAGAAGGCGATGTATGTGGTGGCGCCATTCATTGTGGTCGGTCTCTACATGATGTTACCCGATGCCTAAGCTCTGATAACGGGATAGATGGAAAAGATGGGGCCGGCTTAATCCAGCCAGTCCTTTTCTTTCAGCTTACGTGGTAAATATTTTTTCGTGAGGTACTGGAAGTCCTTGTTGGCGAGGGCGTCCAGTTCGTACTTGAGTCCGCTCGCGAGCATCCGCTTGATTTCTGCCTGCCAGGCCGGCTTCTGGAACCACTGATAGTTGAGGAGTTCTTTTGCGCGGGCGATATCCTTCTCGTTCAATTTGATCCCGACGTTACGCGGAAGCTCATACCGTTCAGGGTCAGCGCTGGAGAGGCCAATGAACTTGGCCTTGGGAATTGCCATCCGTTGACTCTCGAAGGCCAGATTGATTGAGCCTTGCTTGACGACGGAATAGATATAGTACCCCCAGGGATCGTTATCGACCAAGACATAGACCGGGAGCTTATATTCTTCGTGTAGCCGCCGCGCTAAACGTCGAACCCCGCGGGGCGGCTGTCCATTTCCAGTCAGCAGCACGCAGTTATAGCGACGCCAGAATTTGTCTTCTGAGAGGCGATTCCACTGCGTGCCCTTTTCGACCAACAGCACAAAATCCGCCGTGCAGCGGCGAATTTCCACATACTCAGGTTCAACAATCGACGGAACCGAGTAGCCACCCTTCCCCAGCTTGGCGCAATCCACACGGTCGCCATCGTCACCGAGCACAAGCGGACCGACGACACTTCCGCCGTTCTCTGCGCGCACATGCAACTCTTCGCGGAGCGCCGTGAGCGACACTTCCAGATCTTCAATGATCGGGTCCGATTCGTCCTGGGTATCGAACGTATTCTCGTGGGAGTCCTGGATGGTGTGCTTGGTCCGGTAGTAGATCTCTCTGAGCGAGGTCGTCAATTCCGCGCGCTGCAGTTCGGAAAGGGCATCCGCGACCAATATGGTCTGCATGAATTTCTTGGCCATACCGACGTTGAAAAATGAACGGGACTGCTTCTTACTTCCCATCTCGAGCAGCCCCTTGCGCTCGTTGAACGTGACGTTCGAAAGGGCGCGAATCGGAATCGCCATCGTCGGATCTTTTGCCTTTTGTGCGGCTGTAATTACCAGATCGGCCAGCCCGATCAGTTTTTTCTCGACCACCCCATTCCTCGTTATCTTCGTTTTGGCCATGCCACGTCCTACTTTTTCTTACCGGTCAGGTGAACCTTGCGCCCTGTGTGAACTGCGCCTGTATGCCGCTGTGAGGACGCGCCCTTCTTGGGTAATGATGGGACTGGTACAGCCTTGCCAAGGCCTTTCTTACCAGTCATAGCCTTTGTGGTCTGCTTCCGTCCCGGTTTCGAGGTTGGCCGCTTTTCTTTGACCTGTATTTCATCAGGAACGTCAGCTAACGGCTGACCGGAAGGCGATCCATCGGGCAGCAGAGAATCCGCTCCATCAACTCCTTCAGCCGTGACGATGATGGAATGCGGCAGACCTTCCGGTCCAGCGCCGGTCTTGCCGAGCGTTTCATCCGTTTTGCTGCCGCCGGTCCGCGAGGAGGCAATCTTCTGCAGCTGTGCTTTGAGCTTTTCGGTTGGGAGCTTTCCCCCCTTCAACCGGTTACAAGCTTCGACCACTTCCTCGATATAGAGCTCGAATATATTCCGCCGCCGGTATTCACCAGCCGCTCGCTCGCGCCGGCGCAGAAAGAGTCCCAGGCGCCGCCCGCATTCACGAAGCGCCAGGGTAATGTCCTTGTGGATTTCGTCATACTCTGCGATCGCCTCTTTGGACTCGCTGGTAAAAGGCACCCACACGGAGGCGATGTGGACGAAGATGACCATCGGCCCGGCCGGCAAGGCTCCACGAGACTGAGAGATCCCATAGTTACGCCAGGTCGTCGCGAGCACCGCCTTGAACGAGGCGCAGGCAGATTGTTGATAGAGCAGCGGCACCCGGTTCGCGTAACGAATTACGCGGGCGAGTTCCGAGTCTCCCTCCTCCTGCTCTCCCTCCGCCAACGGCTGCGCCGCTTTCTCAGGCTTCGTGACACTGTCCGGTGCTTTCCCGAAGGCCAACCCGGCTTCGATGATGAAGGGATTGCCGCGATATACGGAGGGGGGCCGGCTCACGGCGGTATAGAATTCGCCTTTGATCTGTCTGTAGAGACCTGAGAGGATCGCCTTTTCGCCGATCGGTGAGAGGCAGTTGGTCGGCGGCGCCATGATCTTCGTCGCTTGAATCGTATGGTAGAGCGTTTCGGCGATCGCCCCGCGAATGTCACGGGGCCTCGCCCTAGGCGAGACCTTCGCTGTCTTGCATATCTCATCTGCAAGCGCCGGCGGCACCCGGCAGAAATCGCTCGACAGAAAGCTCGAAAGGGTCGCGCCCTTGGTCTCCTGGAGCATCTTGAGGAGCATCCCGAACTCAATGCCGTAGGGATGGGGCTTGATTTCTTTCGGCGAGGGCGGCAGTTCGTGATAGGCCCGTGGATATTCCTTCGTCTCGCCTTCCGGCGTGCGATAGATCAGGCGGACATGCGGGTTGGCAATCGACGTCTGCTCAAGGTACTCGTCCACCGACGCGCGGCCCTTCTGATAGCGGCCTTCGACTTCGATCGCCACCTGGGTGCCCTGCGGTCTGTCCCATTCG
>CAMDRK010000297.1 GCA_945906715.1 Nitrospira lenta | reverse complement strand
TCATGACGACATCCGACGCCTTGACGGCATCAGCCACCGGCATGACTTTCAGCCCGCTTTGCTCCGCCTTCTTCCATGAGGCGCCTTCGCGCAGCCCGATAACCACACTCACGCCACTCTCTTTCATGTTGAGCGCATGGGCATGGCCCTGACTGCCATAGCCGATCACCGCCACTTTCTTATTCCGGATCTGTTGAATGTCGGCATCTTTATCGTAATAAATCTTCATCGATCGCTCCTGGGGTAATAGCTCTATCAAGGAATCGACTGGACGTTAAGTCTGGGATGACGCCTATTCGCGGACAACCTTTTTTGCCTGTACATCCGTCGACCGAATCAACTCGCGGGCAACCGCAACCCGCCCGGTGCGTGTGAGTTCTTTGATTCCGAGGGGCTGCAGCAGATTGATGATCGCTTCGATCTTTCGTGGATCCCCGGTCACCTCGATGGTATAGGTCGCCGGTGTGGAGTCGATGACGTTGGCCCGGAAAATATCGGCGATTCGCAGAGCCTCCGCCCGATCTTCCGACTTCGTATGCACCTTGATGAGCGCCGTCTCCCGCGAAACAAAGTCGCTCTCGTTCAGATCCACGACCTTAATGACGTCGATAAGTTTATTTAGCTGCTTGACGATCTGCTCGATGATCCGCTCGTCTCCGGACGTCACGATGGTCATCTGCGACATGGAGGGATCGAGCGTCGGCGCCACAGAAAGACTTTCAATGTTGAACCCGCGACCGCTGAACAGACCGGCGATGCGAGACAACGACCCGAACTTGTTCTCGACGGTCACCGAAATAATGTGTTCCATACCCAATGTGACTCCAGGCTCCGTCGGTTAGGCCGTGAGAATCGTGTCTGAATCTTTTGGGGCCACCTGCCCCGTTCCAGACTGTTTGCTTTTCAATGCAGGCGGATCTTCCAAAATCATCTCATGGTTACAGCCGCCGGCGGGAATCATGGGATAGACATTTTCATATCGATACGTCGGCACATCGACGATGACCGGTTTATTCACCGCGAGCGCTTCCTTGATGACATCGTCGATCTCAGATGGCTTGCTGGCCCTGAGCCCGACTGCTCCATACGCCTCCGCCAACTTCACAAAATCCGGCGTCGTCTCCAAATCGCTCGAGGCATACCGGCCTTCATAAAAGAGATCCTGCCACTGACGCACCATCCCGTGAAATCGGTTGTTCAAAATGATGATCTTCACCGGCAGCTTATGCACCACCGCCGTCGCCATTTCCTGCATGTTCATCTGGATACTGCCGTCGCCCGCGATGCAGAGAACTAACCGGCCTGGAAACGCCGCCTGCGCCCCCATGGCGGCAGGGAATCCGAACCCCATGGTCCCGAGTCCCCCGGATGTTAACCAGCGATTCGGCTTCGCCAGCTTAAAATATTGGGCAGCCCACATCTGGTGTTGTCCAACATCAGTCGACACGATCGGATCCCGATCTTTCGTGAGGTCGTAGAGCCTGCTGATAACATGTTGCGGCTTGATCGGCCCATCCGCTTCTTGTTGATAGGCAAGAGGATTTGCCTGTTGCCATTCTCGAATCTGGTCCCACCAGGGCTTGCGTAATTCCCGTTGATCGCCGTTTACCGTGGCACGAAGAATCTGAATCAACTCACGGAGCACCAGCTTGCAGTCGCCGACGATCGGAATGTCGACATTGACATTCTTCCTGATCGAGGTCGGATCGATATCAATGTGGATGACCTTGGCATGCGGACAAAACTCGGAAACCTTTCCGGTCACGCGATCGTCAAATCGTGCACCGATAGCCACGACAAGATCGGAATAGTGCATCACCATATTCGCCCAATAGGTACCGTGCATCCCCAGCATACCCATGGACTGAGGATGTTCGCCGGGGAAAGCCCCCAGCCCCATCAACGTCATGTCGACCGGCATATGAGTCAGTTCGGCCAATTCAATCAATTCTTGCGATGCGCCGGAGAAGATGACTCCACCGCCGACATACAGCACCGGCTTCTTTGCCTTCGTCATAGCCTCAGCCGCCTGCTTAATCTGCCATTTATTCCCTTCGTATACGGGATTGTAGCTACGGATGGAGATGGAACTTGGATAGACGAACTCCGCCTTATCCATAGATACGTCTTTCGGAATATCCACCAGCACCGGACCTGGGCGCCCCGTCGTCGCAATGTAGAACGCTTCCTTGATCGTGACGGCCAGATCTTTCACATCTTTCACCAGGAAGTTGTATTTGGTGCAGGGACGGCTCAGTCCTATATTATCCGCTTCCTGGAACGCATCATTCCCTATCAGGCTTGTGGGAACTTGTCCGCTAAAACAGACCAGCGGCACGGAATCCATATAAGCATCCGCCAATGCCGTAATCACGTTTGTCATCCCTGGTCCTGAGGTCACAAGGCACACCCCGGCTTTACCGGTCGCCTTGGCGTAACCTTCCGCCATATGGCCAGCCCCCTGCTCATGGCGAGTCAGGACCACTTCAATATCCTTCTGCTGATGAAGCATGTCAAAAATCTTCAGAACGACACCACCGGGAAGCGCAAAAATCGTCTTCACGCCTTCCCGTTTGAGACATTCGATGAGGATCTCAGCACCTGTGAGCTTCATGACGAAACCTCCCTCCATCCCGCCAGTGAGAACTAGGCGGAGGAGCCAGCACAAAATATGCTACGCGGCTGCTCGTCAAAACGTAGACGAGACACGTCCCCCATGATTGTTCAGAACATTCTGAATAATCAGGGAGAAAGAGAAAGATGATTGATCCTATCACCACGCGTTTCCACGCGTCAATAGTAGGGCCGGTCTATAAGCCTTCTTCCCTGACAGTCGGCCTCCCCACATGATACCTTCACGCTCCACTCGCTGGCTTGGACTGCACCTCCATGAGCTTCCCTATCCGTGTGACCATCCTATCTCGCCAAGATTGCCATTTATGTGAAGTCGTGTACCGAATTGCGCTGCATCTTCAGTCGCAACTACACATTGAAACGAACAAGGTCTCTATCGAAAGCAACAGGGTATTGATGGAACGTTATGGGGCAAGAGTTCCGGTCATCCTACTCGACGAGGTCGAACAGTTCGAAGGGAACGTGACGGAAGAAGAGTTACGTCGAGCAATAAAAAAAGCGCGGTGGAGAAGACCGATAAGCCGGATTCTGTCCCGCCTGGGATATGCTCCCAAGCGGGGGTGATCATTTCTCTGGGATTCGAGTTACCTCGAACCTCAAGCGACCTACCCGAAGACCTCGGCCGGGCCAGCCGGTCGCCGGCTTTCCGAAGAAAACCGACAGGTGTCTTCCTATTTGGCCTTGCATCAGGCGACGCTTACCCTGCCGGTGATGTCGCCACCACCGCGGTGGGCTCTTACCCCACCGTTTCACCCTTACCTGAGCCAAAGCAACCGGATTGGAATCCTGTCTCCTTAGCCATCGGCGGTTTGTTCTCTGTGGTGCTGGTGTCGGATCGCTCCGCCTGGGAATTACCCAGCGCCCTGCCCATGAAGTCCGGACTTTCCTCTTAAAGCGTTACCGCTCCAAGCGATCACCTAGTCTTCTCCCTCGCGCCAGAACACTATAGGGCTGGAACGCCACGCTTTCAAGGGCACACCGCGAATGTGTAGATAGCACATCATCTGTCCGGTTTTTGTAGCACGTGATCTGTCCGGTTTAGGGTGGCTCCTCAAGGAGGGCCACTATGACATGGGCACGGGTGTTACAGGAGGTGAGACAGATGCGGTTTGAAGAGCTGTATGCGCGGCGACAA
>CAMDRK010000296.1 GCA_945906715.1 Nitrospira lenta | reverse complement strand
GCCATACGTTCGCCGAAGCCACGCTGCACCGGATCGCCGCTCTGCAACTCGGGAATCGGACGCCGCCTACCGAGGATCGTCGTCGTGTAGCCCTTTGTTTTTCCCTCTTCGATATTCCGATCCATCAAGGCGCGCACTGAGGAAAACTTTTCGAAGAACGTCTCAATATATTTTTTCGCGTCCGCTTGCGACACGCCGATATTCTGCGAAAGGCCGAATGGACTGATCCCATACACGATGCCGAAGACCACTGTCTTGGCCACGCGGCGCATGTCCCTCGTGATCTGACTGGAATGCAGGCCGAAAATCTCCATGGCCGTCGCCATGTGGATATCCTCTCCCTTCGCAAACACGGCCAGCAAGCGCGGATCTTGCGACAGGTGCGCGAGGATACGCGGCTCGATCTGGCTGTAGTCGGCGCAGAGCAGGGTATGGCCTGCCGGCGCAATGAACGCTTCTCTGATCCGTAATCCGTACTCGCCCTTCACCGGAATATTCTGCAAGTTTGGATCGGTAGAGGAAAGACGCCCGGTCGCCGCGACAGTTTGATTGAGCGAGGTATGGAGCCGCTTGGTTTCCGGATTCACCAACTCTGGTAGTGCATCCACATAGGTAGACTTGAGTTTACTGAGGCTTCGATAGTTCACAATCTGCGCGGGCAATTCATGTTGCGTAGCCAGATGCGTCAGGGTATCTTCATCGGTCGAGTAGCCGGTCTTAGTTTTCCTGATCGGTTTGAGTCCCAGCTTCTCGAACAGCACCGTGGCGAGCTGCTTTGGCGAATTGATGTTGAACTCGCCACCGGCCGCCACGGCAATGGTCTCCATGATCTTGTCGAGATCCCGCTCTAACTCTTTGCTGAGTACGCGCAGGCCCTCGACATCCAATAAGAACCCGTTTCGCTCGATCTCGGCCAAGACCGGCACCAGCGGCATTTCCACGTCGGTGAAAAGGGTGAGGCTCCCCTGCTCCGACAATCGTTCCGTCATGGGCTGGGCGAGCTTGGCCAGCACCGATGCCGCCTCCGCTGCCTCCTCTCGTGATCCTTGGTCCTCGTCATCAAACAGGGATTGCGGTGCGGCGTTGTTCTTCTGCCCGGTCCCAAGCCGATGGTCCAGCACTTCCAGCGCGATGGTCTCAAGTTGGTGATCGCGGCGGTTAGGATTGAGCAGATA
Organism: Nitrospira lenta; assembly: GCA_945906715.1. GTDB lineage: Bacteria > Nitrospirota > Nitrospiria > Nitrospirales > Nitrospiraceae > Palsa-1315. Next base: position 2,596 of record CAMDRK010000296.1, on the reverse strand, counting down.
GTCCGACACCATGGTGTCCAGATAGGGGCCAACGAGGGTCAGCCCAATACGGTGAAACACCAGCAAGGTCGGCTTCAAGTCATGGACAACTTTTGTTCTCGTGGAATCATGTAGCAACGCAATGATGGGTCGCATATAGGCGTGAACATCGAGTGGAATGAAGGCGGTCTTGTCCCCCGTAGAGAGTGCTATTCCCAGTAGACCCGCGTGCGCGCCAGTCCCTGGGGAAAGCAGGCACTGCAGGCCGAGACTACCGCCCTTCGGCAACCCCTCGACAAATCGCTGTGCGGAAGGTTCATCCTGAAGGAGTTCTGTCTTCAGCTCATTCGTCTCGGCCGGTGGGGCGGCCGACTGAAACGATTTGAGAAGTGTGGTGAATCCCAGCTCGCGCAACAAATCGATGAGTTGATCCTGATGCGGCGGCTTCACATGATACGTTGCGGAATCGAATGTCACGGGGCTATCCAGTTGGATAGTCGCCAGCCGCCGACTGAGACGAGCGTTCTCAGCTTGGTCGATCAGCAGGGCCTTGATCCGGGGCGGCATGACCTCTTCGACACGGCGCAAGAGTTCGTCTATCGTGCTGAACTGGGCAATCAGCTTCATCGCCGTCTTCTCACCGATGCCCTTCACGCCGGGAATATTGTCCGCCGCGTCGCCCATGAGCCCCATGATTTCCACGACGCGCGCCGGCTCCACGCCGAAACGTTCGCGGCATTCTGCTTCGCCGAGCCACTTGTCTTTCACCGGATCGTAGATGCGGACGTGGGGCGTCAGGAGCTGGAGCATGTCCTTGTCGCCGGTGACGATGACAACGTCGAAACCGGCCTGTTCGGCCTGGTGCGCCAGCGTGCCGATTAAGTCGTCCGCCTCGTATCCAGCTTGCCGGACAGCAGGAATGTTGAGGGCATCCACCACACGATGGATGTAGGGAATCTGGGCGCTCATGCCTTCCGGCATCGGCGGCCGCTGCGCTTTGTAGGCTGTAAACTCCGCATGGCGCAACGTCGGACCCTTTTCGTCGAATGCCACGACGAGGCCATCCGGCTTCTTCTCCCGAATGATCTTCAGCAACGTCGTCGTAAAGCCGAGGATGGCGTTGGTCTGGAGACCTTTGGAATTATTCAAAGCCGGCAGGGCAAAGAACGCACGATAGATATAGGCGCTCCCATCGATCAAATAGAGCGTCTTACGGCTGGACTCGGTGCTCGGCATGATGTGGGCTAGCAGGCTGCGGAAAAACTCGGTTTATTCATAAACCACCACTGGAATCTTCCATATGGCACTGATTTCAAAATAGCCGCAGGTGCTCAAAAAGGCCAGACTTCTCACCCGCCCAACCCTGGCGCGCCGAGACGCGCCTTGTCCCAAGCAAGGCCGCAGCGACCTGCCACTTTATAAGGGGTGGGTGGGATGATCCCAACTGCGCGCGTCCAACGAGGGCCTTCTGAGGCCGCGCGTTGCGCGAGCAAGGGGATCGTCCCAGCTACCCCACCCCCTTTTCAGCATCCTGCTAGGGGCCGGGAGCTAAGGTCAAGGGTGGTTTATCGAACTTACGGCGCATGCCGTTAATGACACCCAGCAGGGTCGGCTGGCCGACCATTTTTGCTTCCAACTCACGCTTTCTTGGAAAATCCATGAGCGAGACCCCGATCAGCATCGTCAACAGACCCTGTCCCGGCAAGAACAGCATGGCAAAGCCTGCCACGAGGAACACGACGCCGACAACGTTCTTGGCGGCCAAACCCAACATGCGCAGCACCGGATGATGGTCTTTCATCCAATGGCGGGGAGTACGCGTGTCAAAATAGTCGGCCGGCAAACGGACCAGAATCAGCGGGATGGCAATCAGGGAACCGACAAAACCGACGGCCGAGGCCACGGTGAGACCGATGAGTACATTGACGGGAACCCATTGCTGGGCTATTGCAAGTAAGTCATCCATGCGCAGCGCATCCTAGCATGCGACCTGGGGGCACTCCAAGCCAACGGATACGCAGCAGTGAATGTTTACGGCGCCTTTCCCGACGGGCTATAATCTCTCAATTATGTCGCGTCGTTCGTCCTTCACCCCTTGGATCGGCGACTTGCTGGGGATCGCAGTCCTTGGCGTGGGACTCCTTACAAGTCCCTCCTCCGTCTATGCATCGGACGATCTGCATATCGAGATTACGAAGAAAGGCCTGGGCAAGGAGGTCGTCATCACGCAGGGGGCACGCGAATGGTTCATGCTGATCGAGGTGACGTCGGAGAATTCCGTGGTCCTGCGGCAGGAAAAAAAGCACGGCGCCTATCTCGTGGACGAAAGTGAAACGCATGACCGCCCCATGACCACAGGCGAAGTCGATGCGGCCATTACCGATTATGTGAACAGCGTCAAGACGCGCGCCAAGAAGGAGTAGCTACCGACCATGCCGGCTCAACCAAAATTCGTCATCTTCGCCCATCACGCCACCTACGATACGTTACATCAGGTTGCAACCCTTGGCCTCACCGCCGCAGCGATGGGGAAAGACGTGATCGTCATCTTACTGTTCTGGACAATCAAGAAACTGGCCGAGGGAAAGATCGACCAGATAGACTTTCCCCCTGAGTA
>CAMDRK010000295.1 GCA_945906715.1 Nitrospira lenta | reverse complement strand
CGAGCCCCGAGGACTGCGAAAGCCCGCGCGGAAATAGATCATCCAGATAACTGTTCTCGAAGAACTTCTCTTCGCACTCGGCAAACAACTGCGCCGAAAACTCCCTGGGGCTCCGTTCCTCTCGAATTTGCTTCAGCAAGTCAATGAAGTAGACCAGGTCGTTCAGCGCTTCGATCCAGCCAACCACTTTCCAGTGGGAAAAGGCATCGCGTTCGAGTGCTTGACCGAAGAAACGGAAGTAAGCCACGGGCAAGGCCAACGATTTTGCAACCTCTGCATATTGGCTTTCCAAATCCAGGCAGAGGTCGCCCAGAAGTCGCTTCATCGACAGGCGAAACTCTTCCTGAAGACGAGCCAGCAACGGCACATCGAGCAACGGCATGGAGAAGTCAGGCTCCAGGTTGAAGGGACCAGAGTACCGGAGGACGGGAAGCACTGCAAGAAGAGCTGGCAGGCTAAATATGCGCCGATGGGTAACGCGGGCAGATTGACAGTTTCAGGGGCGTGAGAAGAAGTTGCGAGAGTCTAGCGGTTGAGAGTTCCGATTTTTCCGGGGGACCTATAAATGGTTTTCTTCGGCAGGTAACCAAGTTCATCAAGGCGCAGTTCTTTGACATGCTGCATCACATGATCGCTGAGATCAGTCCGCATGGATGCTTCCTGCTGCGAGGTGGAACCTTTTGCTAGCGTGAAGGGTAATTCATCCTTCCAGAGCAGTTGGCCATCGCGATTTATCAGGTAGAGATAGAGGCGTCGCGAGTCCTCTGCTTTCCACCCCCAGTCGCTCGGGTGCGAGGGTGAACCGGCAGCAACACGACTGACGAGAACAGTATCGACACTGAGGCTCCGCGTGACCTCCTTGGCCAGGGCTCTGCGATCAATCTCTTCTGTCTTTGCCGAACGTGGATCGGTCACGGTGACTCCCGCCGCAATGCTCACCGGTGTTTCGACACGCAACGCGGTTTCCTCCTGCAACAGGGCAGCGAGCCGCGCGCCCATCTCTGGATCGCCCTCAACCGGAAGGACTGCCACGCTCGTCACCTTCAAATTAGGAACAGCAGCGCTCGATTGATCCTGCTTCGCCACCCATGATTGCTCAAACGGCTCAAAGGTCACGTTACTGCTCCTCATTGAATCCACGGTTACCGCGGCTACCCACGCTCCTGCGAAGCACCCTTGCAGCAGGAGGGCCCCGGTCACAACCAGACTGAGGGTTATGACACGCGTATAATCCAGCCGACTACCGCTTTGGACCATCTCTAGTTCACAAGCTTTTGTCATAGGGGCGAGTTTCATGAAGAGATGCTTCCGCAAGAGAAATGCCGTACTAAAGCGAGCCTCGCACGGCATCTCCAACCTGTCGAGTTCTTTACTGTTATCGACAGACCAGTAAAAAATCTGGCCCGCCAATCTCGCTGAATTTAAGGCATGAAAGAGGGAGTTCGACGGACAGGATTGAACGGGACTGAAAAGAGCCTGTGGGACTTCAGGAGAAGTGGAGCAGAACTGAAACTCCTTCTGGACCGATTCTTGATGCCGCAGAAAGGGGGCGGTGCTCGTGGATATCATTAGGCCAACTGACACCGATCCCGGTTAAGCCATCGCGTTACGCGACGCGACGGAGCCGCGGTACTGCCGTTTTTCTCTCGATCAATTGTGTCGCTCCGGACTGTTGGATCATACGATGTTTCTGAATAAGCGGATCGACAATGTTCCCGCAGGACACGCATCGCCACCCTTTCATCCACATTGGAATACTGCTCTCCCGTATGTCGATCAAATTATCTGCCACCATGAACCCGTCACATCTTACGCAATGCATGGAACCCTCCTCTCGTTAACGCCGGAGCCTGTCCCCACGACACCGCACCCAATCACTACCTAAGCCTAGCAGGCCTGCGGCTAATCGCTTGCCTGGCTAGAGAGCAATCGCGATGCCACGGGTGTTGAGGCGACTGCTTGCGTGTTTTCGCAGTGAATCGTAGAGTGCGGACGAACAGCATTCGGCCTTAATCGCTTCTAGGTGTCACACATTGGCCCCATGCGGCAAAAATGATCTGGATTACAAGCGATAGCCTAAATGGGGACAGTCCCCTGTGGCCGGTTGGAGGTAAATTGTGGCGCTGACCGCGATGGAAATTGCGAAGGTGATGGGTGAGCTGGCTCCGGCCCTAGCCAACGGCTGGATTCAAAAGATTTACCAGCCGGCAGATCATACCCTGGTGTTGGAGATTCGAACACCGGGGAGAACGCACCGACTCCTCATTTCATGCCATCCTGAAACCTCCCGGATTCACGTCATCACAGCAGCCTTTCAGAATCCACCGACACCTCCACCTTTCTGTCAATTTCTCCGCGCCCACCTGCAAGGCGCACACATCGACCAAGTCGAACAGATTCAAGGAGACCGGATCGTTCAGCTTGCACTGACTGCCAAGGAAGGCTCCTGCAAGTTGGTCGCAGAATTGACAGGCAAGACATCGAATCTTCTCGTACTCGACAAGGCTGGCCTAATCCGGCGAGACCTGAACGGACTGAAGGATCGTGTGGGGCAGCTCTACCTTCCCCCCGCTCGCCAGCAACGAGAACGAGGCGCCGCCGGCCAGTCGCGATTCAGCCAGAGCAACACGGAATCGCCATTCCCGCTGTCGGCTGCCATCGAAGCCCATTACTTCACGGCGGAAGCTACTTCCGTTGTCGAAACCGTGCGGAACACCAGGGCAGGGATTCTGAGAAAATCCATCAAGAAGCTCCGCCGCCGTCTTGAGGCATGGCACGAGGATCTCGCAAAGGCGGAAAAATACAAGAACTACGATCGCTATGGCGAACTCATCAAAGCAAGCCTCGGTACCATCCGCAAGGGTCAGACTGAAATAGCCGTCGTGGATTATTTCGATGAGGAACTTCCGAACCTGACGATCCCCTTGGACCAGGCCAAAACTCCCCAGGGCAATATGGACGACTACTTCCGGAAACATCGGAAGCAGCTGGCGGCAGAACGGGAGCTTCGGCCACGTATTGAAGAGGGGCAGAAAGAGTTGGAGACTCTGCGCCAGGAACTGACTGCGATTGAACAGGGAACCTGGCAGCCACCCGACAAACCTCATCGCACCCCTGTGCGACCGCGGACAGGCAAGAGGAAAGATCGTCAGGAACAACACCAAGGCCCCTTCCGCCGCTTCACCTCATCTGACGGTTTGGCGATTTATGTCGGCAGAAACGCGCGTGAGAACGACGAGCTGACGTTCGGCCTCGCCAAAAGCGATGACCTCTGGTTGCATGCCCGCGGCACGCCTGGCTCACATGTCGTGGTGCGCTTGGGAAAAGGAACCGATCCACCGCCCGAGACGATACGAGACGCCGCGACCCTGGCGCTACTCTATAGCGATCTGAAGAAAAGCGGCAAAGGCGACGTCATCTACACGAGGCGCAAGTGGGTCAAGAAGGCGAAGGGCCAGGCGCCGGGGGCCGTCATCGTCACCCAGGAGAAATCACTGCATGTGAGTCTGGACAAGAAACGATTGGATGCGCTCAAAGCTCGATCGGCTCACGAGTAACTGTTTGAATCGCTCACTTCCTTTCCGCTCATTCCCTCACCGTCCCATTAGGGCCCATATATGAGCCCTCGTCTTCTCTCTCTACTATTCATGCTGTCAGAAACGTAGATTATCTCGCCATGGATACTACCCGGTACTATGCTGCAGGAAGGATACCCACACTATGTCAGGACAGCAGAACATTGCGCCGCAATCCCAGTCGCCTACCATCCTGGTGGT
>CAMDRK010000294.1 GCA_945906715.1 Nitrospira lenta | reverse complement strand
GAAGGGTTCGACGCGCATGCCAAGTCAGCCCAGAGCAGGTTCTCATGAAGAAAAACGGATCGGCACCTAGACAGGCATCAATTCATCGTGCGACCAAGGAAACGGATATCTCTGTCGAATGGACGCTGGACGGCAGCGGGCAGGGAAAGATCGACACCGGCGTTCGCTTCTTCGACCACATGCTGGAGCTATTGTCCAGGCACGGCTTCTTCGACCTGACTGTCCAGGCCAAGGGCGACATCGATATCGACGAACACCATACGGTGGAAGATGTCGGCATCGTCATGGGCAAGGCATTACATCAAGCATTGGGCGAAAAGGCCGGGATTAAACGGTTTGGGTTCGCCTCAGCCCCGCTCGATGAAACGCTGGCGCAAGTCACAGTCGATCTCAGCGGACGACCCTATCTCGTGTATAACGTGGCCTTGCCGGATCGGAAGATCAAGGCATTCGACCTAGGCCTGTTCGAAGACTTCTTCCAAGCCTTCGTCACGCACGGCGGACTTAACCTGCACGTGAATCTAATGTACGGCCGCAACCCGCACCACATCATGGAAGCCATCTTCAAAGCGACAGCCAAAGCCCTCGATCAGGCGACAATGTTGGAAGAGCGGTTGGCGGGGAAGGTGCTCTCGACGAAGGGGATGTTGTAAGGCGAGATAGATCTAAACGAAGCGTACGAGATTGGGCTGGTCGCAATCAGGCGGTCAGCCCATTCTTTTTGGGCCTAGTAAATGTGCCAGTCGGCTCCACCGGCTTTGGGTTCACTCTTGGTTCGACAGCCGGCGCCAACATCAACCAGAGTGAAACTACTCCCGGCACGCCAGCGAAAACGGACGGGAGCGCAGGACTCGGTCAGCGTCGCTTCGACGATCAACGCCTTCTTGGAAATGCCAATTTCATTCACGAACTGACGTTCGGGTCAGAGCAAATAGCAGCCGGAATCGGGGCCAACGCACACCAGTTCTTTGTCGATGGTGATACGTCGGCGTCCACCGATGGCCATACCATTGAGCCCCAACTGGATTCCGTGCTGACCAATCCATCCCAGCATGAAGCGATCAGAGAGATAGTCGGGCAGAAGGCCATGGAATCCAAAATAGGTGACAATGGGACCCTTGTAGATAATGGTTCCATCATCGGCATATTTGACCTCAATCTCAGCCGTCAGTCGACGGCCCCAGGAGGCAATGGCTCCATTTCCAACTCGGAGGTCTTCGATCTTCAGAGACTCTCGCTTTTCTCGCTCCAGCCTGGGACGCACCTCTTCCAGGTTCCAGGGCTTGAGGGGGGAGAGGTTTTCCCCATAGTTAATGTCACAGCCCCATTGGGTCAGAGCAAGGACTAGCAAAATCAAAGTGTGTTTCAGCATGAATCCCTCGTGAACAGTTCTTCGGCAACCCTATCCAGACATCGCTGGCTGGTCAAGAAATGAGGAGGAATATTCAGCGAAAACTACGGGGTCGTTGCTTGACCTTGTATCGGTCGTAATATTCTTAGGGAAAACGATAACTGTTGGGCCTGGGGGGGTTGGTAGACCAGTTCGATAGCTTGATTAGGGAAACGCTTTGACGATGGTCGAGGAGAACGTTCGGAAATCTTCCAACTGTTTGGTGATAATGGCGTGGACCACATCCAAATTCAGACGGGTGTATTCATGCACGGCCACGTTGCGAAAGCCGACCATGTGCTGCATTCGGGTTGCTAGATCGGCGGGTATGATGTCCGATGTTTGCAAAAGGGTAAACGCGTCACGACTGTCCTGAGGCACGCCAAGCTTCCGTTGGCTCACGACATACATAGCGAGATCGATGGCAGATTTGCAGGCGCGCTGCAGATTCAAGATGATGGCGTCTTGTTTGGTCTGATTCGCGACGAGGTTTTGCTTGTCCCCTGCGTATTCGTTCAGAACGCGCTGGAGGCACCGCTCGATGGTGGCGGCTTTGTTCAGAATGACGTCGTCAGCCATAGACCAGTCCCCGCTTGGTAATGCCCTTTAGGATTTCACACCGTTCCTCATTGAGCCTGGCATAGTCCGAATACGCATACATTTCGAATTCCCGGCGAACTGACTCGTTCTGAGTATCCAGGCACGTTCCCGTGGACAGGACTTGCATCCGCATGACGGTTGATGCGTTTCGCAGATCGACGAGATCGACATCACGGTGCAATCGAATAGCCAACTCCTGGGCCAGCTCAAACCGGCGTAGGTTAGGAATCGGGTCGCGTGTGAGCACTGCGAGATCTACGTCGCTGTCTGGACGAGCGGTTCCCTTCGCCTGTGACCCGAATCGGTACAGGGCGATGAGGCTGGGGACTGCTTGTCTGATGTATTCGATCAGTGCTGAATCATTCATAGGAACCACCGTGTATTTTCATGTCGGCTCAGGCTACTGGTTCACCCTCGGTCTGTCAATCTTCGGGCGCTGATCTTCTTATGGTCTATTAGGTTGCCTGCGGCGGCTGGTGATGTCGTTTGCTACTGGCAGGACGCCGCTGGTTGCGGTATTGTTACACCTTCCTGAGATTTGGATGGCTTCTGTGATAGCGATTATTGATTACGGCATGGGCAATCTCCGAAGTGTCTCCAAGGCCTTTGAGGCGGTGGGGCATCAGGCTGTGGTGACGCGTGATCCGCGCGTGATTGGAAACGCGAGCCATGTGGTGTTGCCTGGTGTTGGAGCCTTTGGCGATTGTATGGCCAATGTTGAGCGCTATGGGCTGGCGGAGCCGATTCGCGCAACAATTCAATCGGGAAAACCATTTCTGGGAATCTGTTTGGGCCTCCAATTGCTGTTTGAGGAAAGTGAGGAGTTTGGGACTCACAAGGGTCTCGGCATCATTTCAGGAAAGGTTAGGCGGTTTGAGGTAGATCCGACGTTGAAAGTTCCCCACATGGGCTGGAATCAGGTCAACATTCAGCGGTATTGTCCGTTGTTCGAGGGGATCACGACAGGAGACCATTGGTACTTTGTGCATTCTTTTTATGTCGATCCCTCTGACAAGGCTGTTGCGGCAACCACGACGGACTATGGGACGACGTTTGTCTCGAGTATCTGGCATGACAATGTGGTGGCCTGCCAGTTCCATCCTGAAAAGAGTCAGGCTGTCGGGTTACAACTCATCAAGAATTTTGGATCATGGCATACGTAGCCGTAAGGGGTGAGGTGATTAGAATGCGAAACGAGCGAATCGTCGCCTTACGCCTGACGCCTCACGCGCTCACGCTGATGGTCCTTGTGCTGGCCCTAGTCGGCTGCAGCGGGGCGAAAGTGACCACGAAATCATCAGCGGAATTGCCGCGCTATCAGATTCGCATCTTGGCGGTGGTACCGTTCACGACTCTCACGACGCCACAGGTGAGGGATATCGCCGACCCGACCTTCTCGGTACCACCGGAGGTTAGCAGGTCCGATATAGCGATTGCCGTGCCACCAAATTTCCATCAGCCTCTCAGGCAAACACTCACGGTGCCGACCGGCGCCGGAGACATCGTCACGCAGTTATTGTGGAGCCGGTTGAAGGCGAGGAATGGCATCACCGTGCTTTCGCCGGGTGAGGCAGCAATAGCGCTAGCCTCTCAGGCACCGTCGCAACATTCCGCCGGTCAGTCGCCGGCGATGATGGTGGCAAAACGGCTCAAGGCGGATGCCTCGCTGATCGGCCAAGTGTTGGTGTACCAGGAACGGGTCGGAGGTCGCTTTGGCGCCAGCCCTGCGGCAACAGTGGGTTTTGAAGCCAAGCTCATTGCCGCTGATGGGCAAGTGCTGTGGGAAGGGAATTAC
>CAMDRK010000293.1 GCA_945906715.1 Nitrospira lenta | reverse complement strand
CCCTGGCTGTAATTTCGGCCCGAAGATCACCGATGGTTTTGGTATGAGGATCAAGGTTGACAAAGAGCGCGGCGAATTCACGCAGATCTTTTGACCCGGCCGCCACCGAGAATGTCACTCCGCCGATCTTCCAGGCATTCAAGGTATTGATGATACTGGTGGCCACGGCCATTTGCTGCGCAGTCACTTTTAAGTGATTATTTCCGAGAAACAAGAAGTCATTCTGCAGCCGGAGGGTGACCGGTTGGTCATGGGCCATGGTTTTAATCAAAGTCAGCATCGTATCAACGGGCTTATCCAGCGCCGAGTTGGTACGGTCATAGATGAAGGAGGTCTTAATCAAGACGTTCAACTGTGTGACCAGCTGGATGCCCAGCATGGCCATCTGCTGATCGAGGATGTCCCCGGCCTCTGATCCGCTGGCAATTTTCCGGGACAAGGATTGTTCATGGGTCAGGATCGGCCGAGCCTGTTCCTCCTGGACCAGGGCCTGTTTGCTCTTGAAATCACTCACAACAAAAGCTCCTTACTATGATGCCACCTGCTTGAGTTGCTGCTGTCGTTGGGCGAGAGCGATGGCCGAAGCGCAGGCTTGCCGTACGGTGGCGTTACCCTTTTTCTGGCCCAGTTCAAGGGCGGTCAGGGCGGCTGGGCTGGGCAACTTCCCCAATGTCTCGGCTGCGAGGGTGGCGAGGTCTTCTCTTTTCTTCCGGTTGCTCCAGGACCATTCCGTGAACAGACCTTCAAAGAAGGGTATGACCTCATCGCCACTGGTGGCGCGCATGGCTAGGAACATCGCGCGTTTTTCGCTGTGGGGTCGAGCGATGAATGTGTCAGCCGATACCAGGGGTGACCAGGCTGCGTACGGGGCCTTGTATTGACCGGTCACAAGCAGCTTGAGCGCTGCCAACCTCACCGACTCCTCGGTATCATTCAAGAACGCAACCAGTTTTATCCCGTTCCCGTTGGGGCGATAGAGTCCGATCGCCCGCACAACCTCTTTCCGTACTTGGACATCCGGGTAGCGCACCAGTTTTTCAATGGCATCGACAAATCGAGGATTGTTCCATTTGAGAAGGATGGACAGTAGGTTCTTCACATAGCGGGGGCGGCGGTCGGATAAACCACGAAGTAACGGATCCGGCTGATCTTTCGCGAGCGTCTCGAGCGCCTCAGCCACGATCGCCTGATGGGCCGGTGTCTCGAGATTTGCCAAGAGGGTGCATAAGATAGGGACAGCTGCCGGCGTCAGCGATAGCAGAATAGTCGGCAATCCTTCCGTAGGCGCGTTGGGGGTCTTGTTCAAATAGGCCTCGATCGTTTTCATGCGTTCCGGTCGAGCAAGGTTGTCGAGAAGGGCTGCCAGTTGTTTCTTCTGATCGTCGCCGAGATCCGGCCTGACATCAACTGTGACCTGTAACAGTCCAAGTACACTGTCCAGGGCGGTCCATTTGCCTTGGGCTGACAAGGAGTCGAGGACGGTTTCCCATAGGCTGAGCAGCTTGGTCAGGATGGCAGGTGATTTCTCCGATGCCAGGATTGCCGTGAGCATGTCCAACAAATAGATTGTACTATCTCTTTTGCTCTCGGCCTCAATCTCCTTTACCAGTGAAGCGAGTTCTTCTTCTGTTATCTCGTAGCCCACTTGACCGGATTTGAATCGTCCGGCCCCTCCTCCTGCTGGTTTCTCGCCCAAGGGATTGCTTTCATCGGTTCCAAGAGCCTTTTCCTTCCTGGCTTTGCTCTGTTCGCGATCAAGCAGGTCTCGCAGGCTCGATTCTTGCGTTTCCATCGCTCCTGTCGTAGGCAGCGCAAAGACATCCTCACCGGTCGAGGATTTGGCGATTTCCTCGGCAGTGACCATGGTAATAGTCGAAAGGTTCTTGGACCATAAGCGAGTGACAATGTCGTCGTCATCTTCCTCGGGGTCGAGGCCGCCCCACAGCGAATCAAGCAAGTAGGAAAGATCCTCAGCAGGAAGGCCTTCGAGGAATGTGAGCTCTCGAATACCGTCCGAGTAGAGCTTGAACGCAACGCTTTCGTTACTCGACTCCTGATCCGATTGGTAGACGGCTTCCCCATTGAAGTACAGTTCGGAGCGTTGAACGAGAAAGGCTAATTTGGAGTAGGTGGCGAGGTGAGCCGTGAGTCCCTCGAACAGTTGTTGGAAGAACTTTTGCGCCACGGGGTTCGTTGACCCGTATGTCCGGCTGGATTTTGCTGTCTTGTCCAAGAGCGCGAGGAGCCTTTTGACGGAGGCCAACTCCGGATTGACTGGCTCTTTTGCTGGCGCAATCGGCAGTGCGTCGCCGTCTGTCTTCGGCTCGTCCATGGTGATTAGTCGTATCCTGGAGGTGTAAAATCGTCAAGAAAATAACCGCTCTTAACCGATATTTGCCGGGGCATTGGCTTGAAAATCCTCCTTTCTTTCGCCATAAACTAACAGGATGCTGAAAAAGTCCGCCAGCGGCGTTCTCGCATCGCTCAGAGACTCAACGTACCGAAGCGTACGCCTCGCCTCTTCGCTCGCTGCGGCCTTGCTGGACGGTCTTTTTGAGCATCCTGAGCTATTGTGGCATCAGAGGCACTCAGTAAGATTTTAGCGGTGGTTCATCTATAAACCGAGTTTTTCCACAGTCTGCTAGAGGGCATTGAGAACCTTCTTGTGATGCCGGTAGAATCCCTCACATCGTGACAATTTCCCCGAGCCATATTGTGTGTTTTGGAGACAGCCTTACGGCAGGGTTTCAATCGCCTACTGCCGGCAATCCTCAAGGTACTGAGACACCGTATGGGCTTTTCCTGCAAGAATTGACCGGGCCTGCCGTGCGTGTGTCTGTGAGCGGCATCTGCGGTGAATTGACCGGTGAAATGGCGATGCGGTTTCGGGCAGCGGTGCTGAATCACCAACCGACGCATGTGGTGATTCTCGGCGGAACGAACGATCTAGGGTGGAATGCAGCGCCGGCAGACATTATGCGCAACCTCCTCAAGATGTATGAACTGGCTGCAGCGGCAGGGATTCAGCCGGTGCCGGTGACCGTTCCGTCGATCAGAGCAGGTGAGGATCTTTACAGTGAAGAGGGGCGTCGATGGTTCGCAGAACATCTCGATCGGCGACATCAGCTTAACGGATTGATTCTCCGTTATGCGGAATCGAAACGGCTGGCAGCCGTCGATCTCTTTGCCGCCACGGCAGAGCCCGAGACTGAACAACTTGCGGCCCGGTACTCTAACGACGGGCTGCATCTGACCACCGCTGGGTATCGGCTGTTTGCTGAGCGGTTGTACCAGGAGGTGTTTGCTGCGGCGTCGGAGGTGGGTTGTGACGAGCGAAAGTCATGATGCGTGACGTGACTGATCGTGACTTTGACGACGTCGTGGCACAGGCAAGGATGCCGGTGTTAGTGGAGTTTTGGAAACCAGGATGCGGAAGTTGTCGCGCACTGATGCGTGAACTCGAGAAGCTGGAGTCCGATGTATCGGGCAGGGTGTTGATCCTGAAGATGAACGTTGAGGAGAATTTCCAGATTCCAGCAGAGCTGGACGTGAGCTCATTGCCGGTGTTGGCTCTCTATCGTGAGGGAGCGTTCGAACGGTTTATCGGTGGTCTGGGAACGAGAGAGGAGATTCTCAAGCAGCTCTCGCTAGAGTAAGAGTCGGCTATAAGGTTCTCCAGGAGCGTCCATCCTTCTCAATAAGGCGATCTGCTTCAACCGGCCCACAGGATCCTGCCTGGTATTCAGGCAACCACCGCAATCCCTGGTTCTGCCATCCTTCAAGAATCTTGGT
>CAMDRK010000292.1 GCA_945906715.1 Nitrospira lenta | reverse complement strand
GGGGATAAATCGGACGACATTCGGTGGTTCGTCGGGTCGCGCTATACACTCACGCAGAACTCGGCGCTCAGGCTGGAGTACAACCACCGCGACCGTGACAACGATGTGCTGTTGAGCGTTCAGGCGTTTTTCTGAGTTCAGCGAGAGATCCTGTGAATATTCTCGACCAATTCTTCGTTTATCATCCTGAGCCATGGCAGGATCGGGATTGGGCTCGGCTCAGTGGGTTGCCGCTTGAAGAGGTGTGGTTTCAGGCTGCCGATGGGGCGCGGTTGTTCGGCTGGTACGTTGAGGCGCAGGCAGATCGTCCGGTCATACTCTGGTGTCACGGCAATGCCGGGAACATCATCAACCGGCTGGAGAATCTGAAGCTTCTCTATCAGTTGGGACTGTCGGTGTTCCTGTTCGACTATCGCGGCTATGGTCGGAGCCAGGGAAAGCCGTCGGAAGAGGGACTCTATCAGGATGCAATGGGGGCGCACGATTATCTGACGCGAACTAGAATGATTCGCCCTGAGCGCATCGTCATTTTCGGGCGCTCGCTAGGCGCGGCCGTTGCTGGGGAAGTTGCCTTGCAGAAGCCTGCCGCAGGGCTGATCCTCGAATCATCGTTCCCGTCGATCGGCGCGGTGGCCAAGTTCCATTACGGAGGGTTGCCGGTTCATTGGCTGCTCGGAGCGGATTTCACCTTGCTCGATCGCCTTCCGCAGCTCTCGCTCCCGAAGCTGATCATTCACGGCGACAAAGACGACATCATCCCCATCGAGTTGGGCCGGCAGGTCTTCGAGGCGGCCAAGCCACCCAAGTCCTTCTATGTCATTGAAGGCGCCGACCATAACAACACCTACCAGATTGGTGGCGCGGCCTATTGCCGTCGATGGGCGGAGTTCGTCCAGGCGGCTCTTCGAGCCTAGACTGCGCGCAAGCGAGACGAGAGGGAGTTCGAGGTTCGAAGTTCGAGGTTTTCGGAGCTTCGAACCAGGAACTTCGAATCTCAGAGAGCGCTTCTTACACGCGTGAGAAGCATCGGCAATGTGTTCAGAAGGAGAGGCGGGCTAGCGTACGACCGGCAGCCAGATGATTGTGTCCCTGAGATTGCGATCACGGCAGCGAATCGCAAGGTGGCGAAACCGACGGATCAACTCCGGGAGTGGAAGTTCTTTGGAAAGGATCATGCCGGCATGCGAACGGCCGATTTCTTGCCAGTGGGTCGCAAGGGGTAGGAAGTCCTTGCAGTTGAAGGTAACCAGAGTTCGCTGTTCCTGCGTGGCAAATGCGAGTTGCTCCTCATCTGAGTAGCCTTGGTTTCCGGCATCTCGAGTTGTCAGACAATCGACTTCGTGGTGTGCTAGAGCGGTAGCCAGGGGAACTGGAACATTTTCGTCAAGGTACAGCCGCATGCTCGATCTAGCCCGCATGATTCATGACAGTTCGTCGCGAAATCGCGGAGCCGCGTCGCGAGAACGGCGCGCGGAGCCCTGAGAACCTGATGCGTACTCGTGCAGTACGTTGAGGGTCCGAAGGGCGAGCCCACCGACCGAAGGCTCGTCGAAGCAGCGGATCGGCGATTGCAGCAGAAGTGTTCATGAATCATGCGGGCTAAGGGCCTGAGTTTACAGAAATAAGCTAGGCGAGAGACGGAGTCGGTGGTTCGAGGGCGGCATTCACAGCGATCTCCGCATCGATCTCTTCCCGATTATCGTAGTAATAAGACAGTGCGTCGTAGATGGCGGCAAGGCTCAGTTGGGGATAGTAACCGAGCAACGCTTCAGGAGTTGTACCGTGGTGCAGAACATAGACGACGATGGTCCTCACGGGAATTCGTGATCCCTCAATGCGTGGACTTCCCCCACACAGATGGGAGTCGCTGACAATGTGAGGATGCAGAACTCTTGGCATGGCATTCAGTCTAGCCGAATTGCTGCGGATGAGCAAGAATCGAGAGACTCACTGACGGCGGGCGGGCTCGCCGCTCGGTCAGTCAACATGCTGTTGGGGACTGACGCCCTTCCTCCTGGCGACTGTCCCCATTCTGAGAGCGGGACAGTCACCGCCGCAGACGACGGAGCCAGTCCCCTGGCCTCCGCGCGCCCGTCCCGCAAGTCGCGTTTCTCGCACGCCACCACGAGATTTCGCACGAAAGAAAAGAATAGATTGGCGATTGCCGAGACATTTGGTACAGTGCGCGGCGGCTAGGGGACTGGCTCCGTCGTCTGCGGCGGTGCCTGTCCCGTTACTCCTCCGACGGGGACAGGCGCGAAAAGAATGGCGCCAGTCCCCAGTGCAGGTGCGGCAGTAGAAGCGTTCATGAGCAATGCTGGTTAAGGAGGCCGGGGTGATGATGCCATTTCGTCTGCTGGCGTTCTGTCTGCTGGGTATCGCAGCGATGCTTGCGACTGGCTGTGCAGGGAAAACCGGCACGGTACAGCCGTCGGGGTTGAGCGACGCGAGACCAGTTACGAACCAGACTCCGGTGCCGGCTCCCTCGGTTCGACCAGAGACTCCAGCGGACGAGCCGCTTGATCCCTTTGCCGAGGCCTATGGGGATGCCGGTGACGAGTATGATCCCTGGGAGCCAGTGAACACGAACATTTTCGCGTTCAACCTCAAGGTCGATCGATATGTGCTCAAGCCGGTCGCAAAGGGATATGATTTTATTCTGCCCGACGTCGTTCAAGTCGGTGTCAGCAACATCTTTTACAATCTCCGATTCGCTCCCCGCTTTTTGAACAATGTGTTTCAGGGCAAGCTCAAAGGCGCCGGCATCGAAGTGGGACGGTTCCTGATCAATAGCACGGTAGGATTGGCCGGGTTCTTCGATCTTGCGACAAAAGTTAATCTGGTGACGCCGGAAGAGGATTTCGGGCAGACGCTGGGTTTCTACGGGGTCAAACCCGGCCCCTATCTTGTCCTGCCGTTGCTTCAGCCCTTCACCGTTCGGGACTTTGTGGGATATGTCGGCGATGTGTTTCTCAATCCGATCAACTGGCTGGTCCTACCGATCATCGAAGTCGATGACGTGCCTTCCGTGATCGAGCACAAGAATCGTATGACGACGAGCATCATCCAGTTAGGGGCACGCGTGGGAGAGATCGTCAATGAACGGTCGCGGAACCTCCAAAAGTACCAGGGAGTCGAGGAAGCGACACTGGATCTCTATACTGCCGTCCGCAATGCCTACTTGCAGAAACGCGCCCAGGCAATCCGGGAGTAGGGACGAAAGCGGTCTGTTTGGTCTGTCTCGTCTATCTGGTCTATCCGGTTTGAACCGAGCAACGAGATAGACCAGACAGACCAAATAAACCAGATAGACGTTTTTATCGGATTACGCCCAGTTCCCGTCCAACTGTTGAAAAAGCGGCGCTGGCTCGCGCAAGTTGTTCCTGTGTATGGGCCGCCGACATCTGGACGCGAATTCGCGCCTGACCTTCCGGTACAACCGGGTAACTGAACCCCACGACATAGATCCCTTCCTCCAACAGCCGCTCTGCCATCTTGGTGGCAAGTGAGGCATCGCCCAACATGATTGGGATAATGGGATGCTCGCCTGGAATAAGCCGGAATCCGAGATCGGTGAGTTGCGCGCGGAAAAAGACCGCGTTCTCGCGCAGCCTGGCCCGTAACTGGTCGCCTTGGGCCACGAGGACGACGGCTCGTTTGGCCGCTGCAGCGATGACCGGGGGGAGAGAATTCGAAAATAAATAGGGTCGCGATCGTTGCCGCAACAGCTCGACGATTTCCTTTCGCCCGGACGTAAACCCGCCTGTCGCGCCGCCCAAGGTCTTACCTAGCGTGCTGGTGACGATCTCGATCCGGTCGGCGACGCCGAAATGGTCTGG
>CAMDRK010000291.1 GCA_945906715.1 Nitrospira lenta | reverse complement strand
GTGAGCTGGGTTGAACAGCACCAGCCGGGCAATCGGGTCATGGTCTGTTGCCGCGCCGGCATGGGCCGATCTGTATCGGTGGTGATGGCTTACCTCTGTTGCGTCCAAGGGATGGAGTATGCTGAAGTCCTGAAGTTGGTCATGAGGCGCCGGCCCGGCGCCATGCCCCTTCCACATCTCGAAGAAGCCATCAGCCAGGTTCGCCTTCTTCGCGAGGTACGCGCAAGGAAGACGAAGAAGCGCACTTCACACCCGGCCTCCGGAGCCTGACCACAGCATAGAAAGCGCGTCCCCTCACACACAGCGTCTTTGCTGTACTGCTCATGGCCTCATTCCAGATACGACCGCTTCACTGAGGATCTCTCTCCATGCCGGAACTACCGGAAGCCGAAGTCGTTGCTCAGCAGCTACGGACTCATCTCCTCGGCGCTCAGCTCAACGACTGTTGGGTTGGACGAGCGGATATTGTTCGGGAAGGATTGCCCACGCTATCGTGGTACGGCGGTGCGCGGCTGGAAGGGGTGGAGCGATATGGCAAGAGCGTTGCGCTGGAGTTTCAAAATGAGGGCGAACATAGATATGTCGTCGCTGAGCTTGGCATGACCGGCCTCCTTCTCTTTCGTGCGACAGAGACGAAACATCCGCAGCACGTGCATGTCCGTATGTCGTTCACGGGAGGGCGTGAATCAGAACTGCGTTATTGGAATCCCCGGCGGTTTGGGCGTCTTTCCTTGCTCGATCGGGCAGGACTCGACCGCTATCGTACTCGCCGCTTCGGGATCGACCCCCTCACGGTGCCATGCGATGAGTTCGTCCATCTCATGCAAGCCAGGCGTGGACGGTTGAAGCCACTGTTGATGCATCAGCAAGTGATCGCGGGGATTGGGAATATTTACTCGAATGAAATATTGTTTCGCGCCAGACTCCATCCGAACCGTGCGGTGAATCGGCTACGAGGAGCGACGATAATTAAGCTCTATGACACGATGCAAGCAGTGTTGCGCGAGGCGATCTCCTGTGGCGGATCGAGCGTCAAGGATTTCTTTGCGCCGGACGGCACAGAAGGCCGGTACAAGAGCCGACATCTCGTCTATGGGAAAGAAGGTCAACCCTGCCCTAACCGTTGCGGGCGGCTCATTCGCCGTCTCCAAAGCGAGCGCAGCTCATTCGTTTGTCTAGCCTGTCAAAAAAAAGAGGGTGATCCATGATCATTTCGGTCATTAATCACACGAACGGGAAGATTTTAGATGAGAACGTACAGGTTGCGGTGCGCGCGATTAACCGGCAGATACGTGAAGACTATGAGCCCTATTGGCATATCGGAGGGGAGCTCCGGTTGGAGGGGAAGAGTGGGGCGAAGCCATCGAAGCAAAGTCTTGCCGACATGCGCGGCGATGCGGTGTTGTACCTCTGGGACGCAGTGGATGTCGAAGACGCGCTTGGCTATCACGATACCAATAATGCGGGAGTGCCCTATGGCTTTGTCTTTACTGAGCTGGCGAAGCAATTAAAAGAGGATTGGACGGTCACCCTGTCGCATGAAGCATTGGAGCTGGTCGGTGATCCTGAAGTCAATCTGTTGGTGCAGGGGCCACATCCGGCTGAATCAAAACGGGTGGTCTTTCATTGGTATGAAATGTGCGATGCAGTGCAAGCGGAAACCTACGAAATCGATGGAGTCGGCGTCTCAAATTTTGTGCTCCCGTTGTACTTCACTGGTGGAGAGGAAAAGGGCGGTCGGAATGATTTTCTCGGACGTGCCTATGAGGGGAAAACCTTGCGTTCTTTTGGCGTGAATCCCGGAGGCTATGTCGGATTTTTCGACCCTGAAACGGGAGACCACGAAACCTTTTCGCTGAAAGCCGATAGGGTGGCAGTAAAGCGATTGAAGCTCAAGTCTCAGGCTAAAGGGGCGAGGCGTGGAATCAGGTATAAACGGTATGCGGAGCAGTTATCCAAGAAGCGGGGCTGAAGCGTGAGGGGTGCTGAAGAGGTAAGGGGTGAGGGGTGAGGCGTGAAAGGTAAAGTGTGAAAAGTGAAATGCGGGATGGCTGAGTGCTTTTCTCCGAAACATTTCACGTTTGACGTTTCACGTCTCACGAGTCACTGAGGGAGGGAGTTTCCGATGGCGCGTAGAGGATCTTCGAAAAGACGCAGTGTTCCTAAAAGAAGAAGGTAACTGTAAGGACTGCCGCGGCGCGTAAGGCCGCCATTGCCCCCCGCTCGGTCTTTTCCATCCAGGGCAACCGGCTTGTTGGGCCGGGCGTTTCCTTCATCGAGACTCCGAATAAAGGCGGCGACCTTTCTCCCCGTTATCTTGTGTTCCATTACACGGCCAGGAAGAGTGCTGGGAATTCGATCGGCTGACTGACAAATCCGGAGTCGCAGGCCTCAGCGCATCTGGTGGTGGCCAGGAATGGCAGGATCACCCAATTCGCACCGTTCAACGTAAAGGCCTGCACGCAGGCGTTAGTCATTGGGACGGGTTGAGCCGCTTGAACAGTTATTCCATTGGAATAGAAATGGACAATGCGGGCCCGCTGAAGAAGGTTGGCGATAAATATCAGGCTTGGTTCGGGACATTGTACAGGGAGGACCAAGTTATCTATGCCAAACACAAGCTGGATGTTCAGCCCCGCTGGTGGCATGCCTACACGGAGGTGCAGATCCAGAAGGCCTTGGAACTGGCACAGCTACTTGTTCGGCACTACGGCCTCAAGGACGTGGTGGGGCATGACGATATTGCTCCCGATCGGAAGAGGGATCCTGGCCCGGCATTTCCTTTGGAGCATATCCGCGCCAGGGTGCTGGGGCGCAAAGAAGAAGAGCGGGAGCGCTATGAGGTGACAGAGTCCGCATTGAACATTCGAAGCGGACCAGGCGTAGAATTTCCATCTGTTACTGAGCCGCTTAAGAAGGGGGTTACGGTACTGCTTCTGGAACAACGCGATCGGTGGAGCAAGGTGGAATTGGTGAAGAATGGAGATATTGAAGGATGGGTGCGCAACCAGTTCTTGGAAAAGTCTGACGCTGCTACTCTCAATGTGACCTGTCCGATAATTTACGACTCCATCGAATAAGCTCATCGTGCCCTGTCATCCAAATGCATCGGCACATTCTGAGACTTCCGCTTACATTTCATTTAGTTAGATTCCTGTTCCCTCATTCGACATTTCCACTAGGCCTTTTGAGCCTTCCTGGTTTAGTTCATCTGACATATTGAGTCCCCCAGCCGATTTCGTTAGAATCCACCTGCTTTATAATTGTTTCTCACCATTCTAAGGAGTCGCGTTATGGCGAAGGTGCTTGAAGGTCCCGGGATGGGATTGATGAAGAAGTGGGGCATCACGGTTCCCCACTATGTCGTCGTCACCTCGGTCGACGAATTGGCGAAGCTCGGCCAAGCCAATGAATGGCTCAAGAAATCCAAATTGGTGGTCAAGGCCCATGAAGCGCTCGGCTCGCGATTCAAGCTCGGCTTGGTCAAGGTCGATCTGGATCTCAAAGGAGCGGAAGCGGCGGCTAAGGAGATGATCGGCCGCCAAGTGGGCAGCATCACCGTTTCGCAAGTGATCGTGTCCGAAATGATTCCGCACAAGGAGGAATATTACTGTGCGGTGAAGTCCACCCGGGAAGGGACGGACATTCTGGTCGCCAATTGCGGTGGCATTGAAGTCGAATCGAACTGGGATCGCGTGAAGCGCCTGGCGGTGGAAGTCGGGCAGCAGCCCTCGGGGGATGCAATCGAGAAGTTGGCTAAGGAAGCAGGCTTTACCGGTCAGCTGCTGAAGAAGATGGCCGATTTCGCGGGCAAGATGTTCACCTGTTTCGACAGCGAAGATGCGCAGTATTTGGA
>CAMDRK010000290.1 GCA_945906715.1 Nitrospira lenta | reverse complement strand
ACCGGTCTAGACGGGAACTGGCTGCTGAACTGGGTGCGGATGTGGTGGCGGATGCGGCAGAACTGATCGAAACAGCCAAGGCCTTCAGCCAGGGACAGGGCGTCGACAGCGTCATCATTACCGCCAGTACCAAATCGAACGAACCGGTGGAGATGGCCGGTGAGATCGCTCGACAGAAGGGGCGAGTCGTGGTCGTCGGCGCGGTCGGTATGACGTTGCCGCGCGAGCCTTATTACAAGAAAGAGCTGGAGTTCCGCCTGTCGATGTCCTACGGACCGGGCCGGTACGACCGTTCGTATGAAGAGCAGGGTCGCGATTATCCTTTCGGGTATGTCCGGTGGACCGAGCAGCGGAACATTGAGGCGTTTCTTCACTTACTCCAGCAGGGCTCTGTGAAGGTAGCGCGGCTGGTCACGGATCGCTATCCGATCGAAGAGGCTGAAGTCGCCTATCAACGTCTGACGGACGGGTCTGCCTCCTCACTGGGCCTGCTCATTTCCTATTCTGCCGACATCGCCGATTGCGTATCCCAGATCTGTCGTCTGGCGCCGGCTCGTTCGTCCGGGCCTGTCACGCTCGGGCTGATCGGAGCGGGTCAGCATGTGCGGGATATGTTGCTGCCGGTCTTGGCCGGTCTGTCCGATGTGACGATCGCGGCAGTCTGCACAGGATCGGGCATTACCGCCAAGATGGTCGGGGACAAGTGCAAGGCGGCTTATTGCACCACCGATTTTCGTTCCGTGCTCCGCGACGATGCAATCAATACGGTGCTCATCGGGACGCGGCACGATACCCACGCAGAGATTGTGGACGAAGCCTTGAAGGCCGGCAAACACGTGTTCGTCGAGAAGCCGCTCTGTCTGACCGAGGACGAACTCGATCGGATTGCCCGGTCCTACGAAGATGCCGCAAAGCGCGGCTTGCAACTGTGGGTCGGATTCAACCGGCGATTCTCCTCGCACGCAACCAAGATCGTCGAGTTCTTCCAGGGGCGAAGAAATCCCCTGGTCATGGTCTATCGCGTCAATGCCGGAGCGCTGCCTCCCACTCATTGGGTGCAGGACCCTGAAATCGGCGGCGGGCGGATTATCGGGGAGGCCTGCCATTTCGTCGATTTCATGCAAGCCATTTGCGGGGCGAGGCCGATCTCCGTTCATGCGGCGCGCATTGGCGGCCATACCTCCGGCTTGGCGGACGATCAGAGTCTGATTTCGCTCACCTTCAACGACGGGTCCATCGGCACGCTCGTCTATACCGCCGGTGGGGATACAAGTCTGGCCAAGGAACGGTTCGAGGCTTTTGGAGACGGCAAGGCTGTCACGCTTGACGATTTTGCCGTGACCGAGTTCTACGCCCAAGGGAAGAAGTCGACGTACAAGACCAATGTTCGCGACAAGGGCTTTGAGCAGGAAATGCGTATGTTCACCGCAAGCGTGGCGCAGGGTGCTGAGCCTGCCATGCGATTCGACGAGATCTATGCCGTGACGCGGGCCTGTCTTCTGGCGGCCGGCGGGCTGAAGACCGGAGCGGTCTATGACGTCTAGGACATCGACCAACATGATTTCCGGACGGGCGCTTGCCTGGTATGTCAGACGGCTCAGCGTGATGCAGCCGGGCGAAGTGCTGTCGCGAGTCGGTTCACAGTACGAGCTGGCCGTTCTTTCCCTCCGGCATCGTTTCGGATTGACCGCTACGCACAAGGACCGGCTCGATCTTCGCCGTTATGGCTTCTGCTGCGCGCGTGAGCCGCGGTTGCCTCTGTGGTACTACAAGACCGAGCTCGATGAGGCGATGTGCGCCAGGGTGCTTGCCGGACGGTTGCCTGAGGACCACGGGACATGGTCCTGGACTCAGGACTCCGAGGTGTGGCACAGGGCGCCAGATACGGGGAAGATCTGGCCCCATCGGTTTTTCGGTTCGATACCCTATCGCGAGGGGAACCCCTACGGCGATGTCCGTCTGGTGTGGGAGCCGTCGCGCCTACAGCAACTCGTTGTACTTGCCCATATCGCTGCGCAGGGCGATGTCTCTCTGCGGGAGCGGGCAGTGGCGGCAATGGAGGCGCAGTTCCTCTCCTGGATGGATGCCAATCCCTTTCTGACCGGGGTGCATTATATCTCGGCGATGGAATGCGGTCTCCGGCTTATTGCCGTGTGCCATGCGTTCGACCTGGTTCGAACCTGGCTTCGGCAGCCCGATCTGATCTGGTCGTCAGTCGTCCAGCTCGTCGAGGGCCATGCCGATCTCATCCAGCGACGAGTCTCACTCCACTCATCGCTGGGCAACCACACGATCGCGGAGGCATCCGCCCTGGTCTATGCCGGTATGCTCTTTCCGGAGATGCCCCACGCGGCGGAGTGGCGCATGGACGGGCTCGCCCTGTTGGAATCCGAATCCGCTCACCAAGTCACGGCTGACGGAGGAGGGATAGAGCAGGGGATCTGGTACCTACAGTTTATTTCTGATCTCTACAGCCTTGTCGGGGCGTTTCTTGAGGCGCGCGGTGAACGAGTTCCCGGCGCGGTACAACGGGCCTCTGCCAAAAGCCGGACATTTCTTGCGGCGATGACCGACGATGCGGGCAGGCTTGCTTCCATCGGCGACAGCGACGGCGGGTACGCGCTCAGTCCGGCGCTCGATTTTTCCCTGATCGATCCTTCTCACGCGCCTGGACTGACAACCTTCGAGGATTCCGGTTACTCCGTGCTGAAGTCAGTCGGTGTTTCTCCGGCTCGTCTGATTCTGGATCACGGCCCGTTGGGGATGCCTCCCGGCTATGCGCATGGGCATGCCGATGCCCTCTCCATCCTGTTCCAAACGGGCGGGCAGGACATCTTGGCCGATACCGGCACCTTTGCCTACTCGGGACATCCGGATTGGCGGCGGTACTTCAGGGGAACCAGCGCGCACAACACCGTGGTCGTGGACGGGCTGGATCAGGCGGTCCAGGAAACGGGATTTCAATGGTCTTCTCCCTTCAATTCCCGCTTGGCGATCCGCGCAGAGCATGCGAACGGTGAGACGGTCCTGGTTGCCATGCACGACGGGTATTTGCAGCGCACCGGTGTCATTCATTGGCGCGGGCTGCGCTACCGGCCTCCCGGTCTATGGATCATCATTGACCGGCTGACCGGCTCAGGGATCCACGATCTTGAGTTGAACTGGCATCTTGGTCTCACGCCGATTCCGGATGGAAACGGATACCTGCTCGAAGGAGTGGAATCGAGAATTCGTCTGACGGTCGAAGGAGGAGCGGTCGCCGTTCACCGCGGGAAGACAGCTCCCATCCTGGGCTGGCGTTCGCGGTCCTACGGCGTAAAAGAGCCGATGGATACGCTGCACACAACCTATCGGGGGCCGCTCCAGCACGAATTTGTGACCTGTCTGGTCATTGGGCCGGATGATGCCCCGGCGCGGCATGCCGCCCTGTCGTCCCTTAGGAAGTCGATGTATGAAGCCCAAGCGCATTGAGATTCTCGGCGTGCCGGTGGATTGTTTGACCATGGATAGAACGATCGAACTCGCCGACTCGGCGCTTACCGGCGATGTGGCGCAGAGCGTCGTCGCGGTCAATCCGGAGAAAGTGATGCGGGCTCGTATCGACGCAGGTTTGCGCGGCCAAATGCAACGGGCGGCCGTCCTCATCCCGGATGGCATCGGCGTGGTTGCTGCCGCCCGCATGCTCGGCTTGGGGAATTTCGACCGGGTTCCCGGATCGGAACTAATGCCCAAGCTTTGCGAATTGGCGGCCCGCACAGGCCGCAGCGTGTTTCTGTTCGGCGCCTCCCCTGAGGTCAACGATCGCACTGCGAAGGTGCTGCGCGAACGCTACAAGGGTCTGAAGATCTCCGGCGCGCAGCACGGGTATCTAAAGGAC
>CAMDRK010000289.1 GCA_945906715.1 Nitrospira lenta | reverse complement strand
CTGGCCCAGGCCGAGAAGGACCTCCTCAAAGCATTGCAACCAGAAATCTCCAAGGGCACGGTGTCGGTCAATCAATCCGGTGATGCGCTCACGATCAATCTGGCCTCCAGCCTGCTGTTTGATTCAGGGCAGGACCAGCTGAAGGCCGGAGGAACCGATGCCTTGAAGCGGGTGGGTGTCGTCCTGAAAGATTTCCCAGACAAACAAGTGCATGTGGCGGGATATACCGACAATGTGGCAATCGCGGGCGCGTTACAAAAGAAATTTCCGTCCAATAAGGAACTCTCGGACGCTCGTGCCTATAGTGCAGCTCGAGCACTGCGGGACGGCGGCGTGAGCAGCAATTTATCGGCCGCAGGCCACGGGGACAGTAACCCGATCTCCAGCAACAACACACCAGATGGACGTGCGAAGAATCGCCGCGTTGAGGTGATTGTTAAGTAAAGGAGAAGGAACGCCAGGTCCTTCCTCTCTTCGCAACGGGAAGGGGCTCTCTCACTGACGGGAGCCCCTTCACACTCACTGAAGCTACACTGTGAAGAGCAACGGCCTCAGGGAGCCTGTAGATTCAATCACGAGGCTTCCATCGGGATACCTCGCCCAGGCTCCTTGAGCGTTCCACCAATGACCAAGGCTGCGTGAGTCGCTGAATCGCGTGGGTCCATGACCGTGACAAGGTCGTCGAGCAATCCAACTCAGAGCCCAAGATCAGACAAAGAAGGATGGGTATCCGGGCGCGTACCCATCGCCCAGTGGAATTTACGTTCTGCTTCTGTAATTGGCAGGTCATTGATGCTCGCAATCCGCTGGAGCATCAGGCCATTCTCATCGAACTCCCAGTTTTCATTCCCGTAAGATCGAAACCAGTGACCTGAGTCATCGTGCCACTCATACGCGAAGCGTACGGCTATCCGGTTACCTTGCCAGGCCCAAAGTTCCTTGATTAAGCAGTAGTCCAGCTCTTTGTTCCACTTGCGAGTTAAGAACCGAACGATCGCCTCCCGGCCGACCAGAAAATCGGAACGGTTTCGCCATACGCTGTCTGGTGTGTAGGCGAGTGAAACCCTATGAGGATCTCGAGTGTTCCATGCGTCCTCGGCCATTCGGACCTTCTGGCCAGCGGATTCAGCATCGAATGGGGGACATGGAGGCCTAGGCTGTTCGAGAGTGTTCACGATGATGACCTCCTTTAGTTGTTCTGAAGTAAGCGGGCTTCAGAACGTTACTTCACTGCACGCATCGCGCTACCGCCACTCTTCCATCTAACCCCTTGCAGGCAGGCCGGCAAGAGAGGCGTTCGTAGCCTGGTCAGCCTTGGCCGCCAGACTTCAGATTGCGACCGAGGAATTCGCGAATCAGCTTCGCGATCTCGTGGCCGTGCGTCTCCAAGGCAAAGTGTCCGGTATCAAAGAGGTGGATTTCCGCGTTCGGGATGTCGCGTTTGTACGGGGCGGCACCGGCTGCCACGAAGATGGCGTCGTTCTTCCCCCACACGACCAGCGTCGCTGGCTTATGCTCGCGGAAGTAGGTTTGCCACTGGGGGTACAGCGGGATGTTCGTCCGATAGTCATAGAACAGGTCGAGCTGGATCTCCGCGTTACCCGGTCGGTCGAGCAGCGCCTGGTCCATTGTCCATGTATCGGGGCTCACCAGCGATGCGTCCTTCACACCGTTCGTGTACTGCCACTTCGTGGCCGCAAGAGAAGTCAACCACCGGATTGCTTCACGCTCGGTCGATCCTCCTGTGCCCCAATAGGCCTTGATGGGATCCCAGAACTGTTCGAGGCCCTCATTATAGGCGTTGCCGTTCTGCACGATAAGCGCGGTCACTCGCTCTGGATTCTTCGACGCCAGGCGGAAGCCGACAGGTGCTCCATAATCCATCACATACAAGGCATAGCGGCTCACCCCAAGTTGACGGATCAACTTGTCCACCACCTGGGCGTAGTTATCGAAGGTGTAGGCGAACTTCGATCGGTCGGGCATCCCACTCTGGCCAAAGCCTGGGTAGTCAGGCGCAATGACATGGTACTTGTCGGCCAATTGCGGTATGAGGTTGCGATACATGTGCGACGACGTCGGGAAGCCGTGAAGCAGTAGAAGAACGGGAGCATCTTTCGGCCCTGCTTCACGATAGAACACGTCCACGCCATCAACTTTGACGCTATTGTAACTGGTGCGAGTCGGATTCGCTTTGTCCATCGTTTGCGCGAACACCGATATGTTCATTGTCAGCAGCATCAGGCCCAACAACAGGAGTGACACAATTCGTCGACTCAGCGTCGTTTGCAGATATCGATGTGATTGCCCTTGAATATTCATGGTTTTCAACTCCGTACGATTGATCGCTCTTGTTGAAGATTTGAGAATCATTGTGGGAGCGAATGACATAGGCCATCCGCTCCCACGCGACATCACGATTGATTAGCCATGGTAGTAGCGCTCTTTGACGATCTTGACGTCCTGCCAGTCAGTCTTGACGACTTGTTCGAGACTGATGGTTTCCCCATTCTTCAATTTCAAAGTCAGCACCGCGTCATAGAAACTGGTGTTTCCCGCGACGGCCACAGCACCGATTGCATAGCTGATAAACGCCGCCACTCCAATCGTCTCTCTGAATTTGTTCAGTCTTTCAATGGAGGCTTGCTTGCCCACGATGGGCGGCTGATTGCCTTCCTGTGTGACGACCGCGTCCGCAAAGTAGATCTTCTGACCTTCGGTCATTTGACCCTCCTTCAGAATGCCCAACATTTCTTGCAAGGTTTCACTCACCTGCTTGCTCATGATGATTTCTCCCTCTATGCCTTGCGGCGGTTTAAAGTGTGAAAACCAGAAACTCACACACAAGTGATGGTAAAAAACTGGTCTCTCTAAGCGCGGTCAGCCTCGCATTCACGGTGCCGAGCTAGCTCAACTGTGTCGCCGACTCGAATGTCCCCGCCACGGATCACAAAACAATTCAAGGCGAGCGTGCCCTCAAATCTCCGCACGATGTCTGTGAGCACCTGACGGTCTTGTTTCAATGTATCGGGGTCGAATGTCGTCATGATGCAACGCCCACGGAGGTCCTGGATTCCGATGACGACGTCTCCGATGTGCAGACATTGCCCAGGCCATGAGCGCTCAGCCAGACCCTCGACCTCGCCGATGACCAGATTCGGTCTGAGGCGCCGGCCGTCACGCCCGAATGCCGTGATCGCTCCATCCGTTGCCACCAACAAGGGCAGCACATCAAAACGATCGCTGGAGTCGTCGCGAACGAGCCGGGCGCCAGGCCCAACGATGTCCTCAACATCTGTGCGGACCTTGGGATCGCTCCACAGCAGGCCGCCAACCAGAGGCTCGCCGGACTCATTGAGCATGGCATGGTGACCGAGAAGCCGATGGTGTGTTCTGGCCGTGATCACATGGCCTTGCGCGTTTTCCACATGCACGACGCGATCCCCCTCGATGCCGAGCGGCCCGATGCGCGCGTGATTCAGCGGTTCACCGGCCATCGACTTGACTGGGTATCGCCATATCTGTGCAACTTTCATGGTGTGAACTCCTCCGATAAAGGGGACAGCCTTCTCATGGCGAAAGCCATCATGATTTCACTGTAAGAAGCTGGGCCTCGAGTTCGGCAATCCGGCTCTTCAGCGGACCCACATGCTCTTCGACTTCTTCTGCCGAGTACCGGGGGGTGATGTACTTCGGACAATTCCAGTCGAATGAGACGACGTCGATGAAGACCAACCGCTCCACCGCCGACTGCATCTTTGGGTCGGCGAGCTGTGCAACGAGTTCTGGGTGGGCACGGGCATCCTCGACGCGGGCATGGCCAAGTATCTTCAACCGCTCGCGATTCTTGTAGTCCATGAGAAACAGCGCCACGCGGTCGTTCACTGAGACGTT
>CAMDRK010000288.1 GCA_945906715.1 Nitrospira lenta | reverse complement strand
CTATAAACTTCGCAGAAAGATCGAGATGTTCTTCGGCATGATCAAGGAAAACAGGCGGGTCACCGTCCGTTACGAGAAAACAGACGCGGCGTTTCTCGCGTTTCTCGCGCTCGCCATGATCAAGGCGTACCTTTGATAACAGTGCCTAGCAGCTCCCGAGTATGAATAGATCCGGCCCGGCACCATATTGGGGCGAAGGATGTCTTTCGCTCTTTCAACGAAGCGGTCTAGTTCCGCTACATATTCTTCTCGAAAGTCGCTGTCCGATCCATATTGTCGGGCTTTTGCCGTTAGATAGTCGGAGGCGGTCAGCTGGCTCAAAGGTTCAACCGTATCGCCTCCAGCACGCTAATTGCGGCCTGCTAGGAAGCCCGTTGCGATATGGAGGGCTAAAGAGCGCTCACCGAGCTGCGATCCTTCGCTTGCGGCCCAAGACAGAAGAATCTCGAGGCTCAACAGGCGAACATCGCGCCAATAATTTCTCGCTGCGGAAAGACAAATATGTCTCTGGACAACTGAAATATTATTGCCGAGGAATTGTCTGTCTTCGACGTCGAGCCCCAGTAGTTGTTCGACAGTCATCCACTCATGATTGCCCATTTCGATGGTGATAAAGTTTGATTTGAGCCGTACCTCAAACGGCTCTTGGTCATAAGACCATGCGGCAGGGCTCCACTTTGATATGACATCGGCCAACCATTCAGCCCCAGCCTGATCCCCTCGGGCAACTGCTCGAAGAAGCATCAGGCAAGTTTGATTGACGTGCACGGCGTTGAGCTTGAGTCTGTTCTTGGCATTCCACCATTCAAACTTGTCACTTCGGTCTGGGAAGCCTGCCAAAACTCGCCTTGCCGAATCCCAACCGCTCACGAAATCTGAGAGAGTTTCCTCATAAGCCCCTTGGAGTGGCGGACGCAGGAGTTCCATTTCGTTTGAGCCATGCCTGAGCACTCCCTGTTCTTCTAATCTCTGTGCCCACCAATTTCCGAGGGAGTACATGAGCTGTGTGGGTAGCAGGAGAACTCGTTCGCGGATTTCGACGGGGGATCCTTGCAGCCCAGGTTCATCCAGATGCTGGACGATGTGACAAAGTCGACAAATTGGTTTTGTCTCCTTAGGCAATAAAGATGTGGACGGGTAGACCAGTGCAGCAAGGGTGGCCTGAATACTCCAAAGTGAAGTGAAGTAGCTAAGTTGCTCGGCGGGGTTCTGAATAGATGGGGAACCGCTGGGCCAGCCCTTAGGAGTGTGTCTCCGAGCGCAACTACGCAGATAAATAGGACGGCAAGCGAGACACCGCGCCGAATAGGATGTTCTCCCGCTTTTAGGATCTCACGATCAAACCAATTTAATGTAAGCGGCGGCGAAGATCGTTGGTTCTGACCCATTCGCTTTCTTCCTTCTGGAGGATGGATGCCATCGACCAGGGTGGTCTCACACTTTTCCGTGGCGGTGAATTTTTGGCCATCGTTTGCTATCCTGAATAAAGTACAAGGTCAAAAGGATACGCTATTCCCGATCGCAATTCACCAGCATGAATGGGTTGATGAGCGGAAGGCATAGAGGCTTAGTATGTACTTTATATTCCGCACCCTCTGCTATTGGAGGGAGGAATATGCTCCCTCCAAGCTCGCTCGTTGTTTCATCCCTGGCAGGGCACCCATGTTGCTCCAATTGCGGCCGTCGAACGAGGCCCTTCTCAGGGCGCGCGTTCCGGGAGCACAGGACCAACGTGGGTGTTCTCCAGTTCCGAGTCCTTTCTCTACCTTTCTTTAGGGGAGCGGCCAAGGTTGCCCTCGACTGCGCGCATCGGACGAGCACCGTTTGATCGTGCGCGTTCTGCGAGCAAGGAGGGCATCTGGCCGTTCCCCTCCATTGCTTGACCTTGCACCGCCATCGCGATGTCTTGAGTAAGATTCCGAAAGCTTTGGCGTGGGTTACGATAGCTGAGGAACCGTCCTGCCTAGCGGTGAGGTCGGTTTGGGAGAGGGCGATAGCCCTTTCTCTCTGGACCAGTTTTTGAGGTCACAAATTGTGACCTTAAACGTTCGACCTCTTCAGGCATAAACTGAAACATAAAATCGTCGAGGAATCTGCTCTTGTTGCGCCTGACTGGTTCGTCGGCCTTACGTGGTTTGCAGGCGGTTGAGCCAATAGTCGGGGTGGCGTTTGGCGTGGGCGATCGCGAGCACTCGGATTTCTGTTTGGAGTTCAAGAAACACGAGCGCATAGGGGAATCGGGGGAGCAAGGCACGTCGGATTTCTAGATCAACGGCGGTATTCGCAAGTCTGGGGAATGACAGGGGCCGGGATTGTATGGCCTGTTGTGCCTGATCGATTTCTTGAAGGAATTTGACTGCTAGCCCAGGTTGGCGGGTTTCGTACCAGCAGGCGGCTTCAATCAACTCCACAACAGCTTCGGGCGAGAGGCTAACAGGTTTCACCGTTTGGGCAGGCGATCAAGCACTTGATTTCGCGCCTCTTCCCAGGATATGCCTGCCGCTCCGGCCTGTGACGCCCTTGCGCGTCGCTCAATTTCTGCGAGCCATTGTGTATCGCTACGTTCTTGCCCAGGTTCAGTTGGCGGAAGACTATCGAGCAACTCGATAACTAACTCCGCCCGCTGTTGATCCGGTAGCTGCAGCGCATCCTTGAGTAGTTGCTGTGTGGATGGAGCCATGGGCCTACTTTATCTTGTCTTAGGCGGAAATGGAAGGCTGGATCACTATCAAAACATGTAGGAAAAAATGTCAGGAGCAATCTGCAATGCGCTCACCTATCTTTTCGGAACGGTCCGGCCTTCTTCCAAATCTTGGAGGTCAGACCAAGCGGTGAGGTCGGTTCGGGAGGGATCGACGGCGTCGCGGAGTTTGTTGAAATACTTCTGTTTATCCGGTGTGCTTGGTCCACGCGTCAACATCATCTCATTCCACTCGTGTAGTTCTGCTTGCGGATGAGGCGTTGCGGCCTTCTTGAACCATTGGGCCACGCCCTTGTCAGTGGGATGGGCCTTCACGGTTGCGGTGAATTCCTTGTCCGTAATCCCGGAGAATTTCATGAGCCGGTCGTCCATGGGACAGGGGTAGATGTACTCGCCCTCAGTGCCGGCCAGTACGGCGCGGCATTTGTCGATCATGCGCGCGAGATGGACGTACCCTTCCATCTTCACGCGCATGCTGCGAGGAAAATCTTTTCGCAGGTCCATCGTTAGATCAATTTGTGATTCGTGAACGTCAAGCTCTTTACGATCACCCCGCCATTTTCGTATGTAATGATACGGCGGGTGGCCGGTAGGTCGGATGATCCGACGCGCACATGGCTGTCGGTAAAGCTTTCCACGTTGTTCAGCTTCCCATCGGTGGGTGAATAGTAGTACACGCAATACTTCGTCGTCAGATTCTTCTGGTCTTGGGTGAGGGAGCTTTCTTCGACGTTGATTGTAAAGGCGAAGGGGGTCATGCCGGGGTGCGCCATCGTGCGATTGATCTGGGTGATGCGATTATCTTTGACGCGATAAAACGAGTTCGACCCATGAATGATCAGTTTTGTGCCGAACGGGTGCCCGTCTTCTTCCATCGTCAATGAATACTTGCCGTCCGATTCCTCGAAGGTTCGCGGGCCACGGTGCACCGCGATCATACCGAGCTGTTCCTGTGCCCATTTCTGCACGTCGGCATCTCCCAGTTGGACCGACACTTCACGAGGGCCTTTCACCATGACGGGGCCGCTGGTTTCTTTTCCGTTCACATTCACCGTCAGATCGGCGGTGAATCCCGTAAAGTCTTTCTGCCAGCGCGAGGTCTTTTCGAACGCTTGTCGAAGTATCTCGCGGGCCTTCGGATCGTCGGCGACGGTGGGCTGATTCGGCTTCTGATGTTCCATTGGGTAGTCTCCTTCGTGAAT
>CAMDRK010000287.1 GCA_945906715.1 Nitrospira lenta | reverse complement strand
GGAGGATTTCCACAGCCTGGTTTTGGCTTTGGAGAAGGTGAAAGAGTTTCAGTATAATCGGCGCTTCGGTCATCCGACTTTGCTGGGGACCGTCAGATCCCTGGACGAGATCATTGAAGTGTTGGCGCAATAGCGAGCGGCAAGTGATTCGAAGTTCGAAGTTCCGGGTTCGAAGTTCCGGAAACCTCGAACGTCGAACTTCGAACCGTCTTCCGTTTCGCCCGTTTCGAATGCAGGGTAAGGAACAACTATGGCAATGGGCGCACTACTCTACGAAGGTAAGGCCAAGAAGGTCTTTGCGACTGACAAGCCGGATCAGGTCGTCCAGTACTTTAAGGACGATGCGACGGCCTTCAACGCGCAGAAGCGCGGAACCATCGTCGAGAAAGGCGTCATCAATAACAAAGTGTCCGAGCGGCTCTTTCGGTTGCTGGAGCAGGCCGGTGTGCCGACGCATTTTGTTGAACGGCTGAGCGACCGGGAGCTGCTCACGAAGAAAGTCACGATCGTACCGGTCGAAGTGGTGGTCCGCAATGTTGTGGCAGGCAGCTTGGCGAAGCGGTTGGGGTTGAAGGAGGGTGATCCGATCGAGCCGGCCATCGTAGAGTGGTATTACAAGAACGATGCACTGGGTGATCCCTTAATTGCCGATGAGCATATTCGATTGATGAAGCTGTCGACACCGGAGCAAATGACGGAGATCAAGAGACTCGCGTTGAAAGTGAACAGTCTCTTGCAGCCGTTCTTCCGTGAACGACAGATGATTCTCGTCGATTTCAAGCTGGAGTTTGGGCTGCATAACGGTCAGCTGATCCTGGCCGATGAGATTTCGCCTGACACCTGCCGCTTCTGGGACCAGACGACGAGGGAGTCGATGGATAAGGATCGGTTTCGGAAGGATTTGGGGAAAATTGAAGAGGCGTATCAGGAAGTGCTGAGAAGAGTGTGCGGATAATGAGGGGAGGCCGTGGTCGCCTCTGTGCTCGCAGAACGCGCACGATAAAGCTGTGCTCGTTCGATGCGCGCAGTGGAGGCTAACCACGGCCTCCCCTCATTGGAATTCTCCCCTCCTTCCTTCCTTGGAAGGGGGGAGGGGAAGAAAGAAGGAAAAGAGTGAGAGGGTTTCGGGGATGGTTCATGAATTATGGGCTGGTGGCGGCCATCTTGGTGTCTACGGCGCTGGTGGCTGTGTTGGCCTATCGCTTGGAAGGCTCACGCTGGCGCTGGCCCATGGTGGCACTGGCTTTGGCTGGAGTTGGGACGGCTGTGGGGATTTTATGGCTCAGAAAATATATCGATAGGCAGCCCAAAGCATCTGACCAGGGAAGTCAGGAGTGAAGGACGACATGAACGCTCTCTGTGCTCGCAGAACAGAGGAGGGGATGGAGCCTGATGATCTTCTGTGCTCGCGCAACGCGCGGCCTGGGAAGGCCCTCGTTGGACGCGCGCAGTGGAAGATCACTCAGCCCCCATCCCTGAAGAGATAACGAGCGAGCTTGGAAGGGTCAATTAGGATGGAGACGGTCACTCAATGCGCGCACGTGAGAGCATTCATGCCGTCCTTCATCGAAGGGTGTGAGAAGAGTTAGGGAAGGGGGAAAAGTGAAAGCCAAGATTCATGTGACGTTGAAGCAGGGCATTTTGGACCCGCAGGGGAAGGCGATTGAACATGCGCTCGATTCGCTGGGGTTCAAGAATGCGGGCAATGTGCGAGTCGGGAAGTACATGGAAGTGGATCTCGATGAGAAGGATAAGGCCAAGGCTGAGACTCAGGTCAAATCCATGTGCGAAAAGTTGTTGGCGAATACGATCGTTGAGGAATATCGGTACGAACTGGGATAGTGCTGAGGAGGAAGTGCTGAGTGCTGAGAGTTGGAGCAGGGAAAATGCTCTTAGTCTAGTCTCAGCACTCAGTACTCAGCACTTCCCCTCAGCCCTGGGGGCAATGATGAAGATAGGAGTGGTGGTTTTTCCTGGCAGTAACTGCGATCACGACTGTCAGCATATCTTCAAGGATGTGCTGGGTCAGTATGTGGAGATGATCTGGCATAAGGAGACGTTGCTGGCTGGGCTGGATGCGATTGTCCTGCCAGGAGGGTTTTCTTACGGCGACTATTTACGGACTGGGGCGATTGCGCGATTCTCGCCGGTGATGGGAGCGGTGAAGGAGTTTGCAAAGAAGGGTGGGCTGGTGCTCGGCATCTGCAACGGGTTTCAGATTCTGCTCGAAGCAGGGTTGTTGCCTGGGGCCATGCTCCGGAACAAGTCGCTGCATTTCATCTGCAAGGATCTGTCGGTGAAGGTTGAAAATGCCGCCACATCGTTTACCAGCGCCTATGAGTCCGGTCAGGTGCTCAAGATTCCGATTGCCCATGCGGACGGGAACTACTACACCGATCCGGTCACGCTCGCTGCGATGCAGGCCAACGCTCAGATCGTGCTCCGCTATTGCACCCCCGATGGCAAGGTGACGCCGGAGGCGAATCCGAACGGCTCCCTGGATAACATTGCCGGGATCATCAATGCCGAGGGCAATGTGCTGGGCATGATGCCGCATCCGGAACGCTGCGCGGAAGCGGTCTTGGGCAATGACGACGGGAAGCTGGTTTTCTTGTCGATGCTGGAGGCGCTGAAGGGGAAGGGGAAGCAATTGAAAATGGTAGGAGCGTGACCGCGGGTTCTGCCGCCGACCAGCCCGTCCGTCCTCGCACCCCCCGGTGTAGGAGTGGAGGGGTAGCCCGATAATCTCCTTTGCTCGCGCAACGCGCGGTCGCAGAATGATGAGAGGGAGTAGGCAGACCGTTCTTCTTGCTCGCAGAGCCCCCACGATGAAGCGGTGGTCGCTCGATGCGCGCAGTGAAGAACAATCTGCCCACTCCCTCTGGGGAAGTTGAGGAATCAGAAGGCCCTCGCCCGGGCTAATGGCACGTCACGGGGCATCGATTGCGAAGCAATCTGAGGGCAGGGCGGGTGAGAAAGCCGCGCGCAGTTGGAGACCAATCGGGCCACCCCTTAACAGTACGGTGAGGCGGACGGGCTCCCAGGTCAGCGTGACCCGCGGTCATGAAGGAGAATGTATGAAAAGGGTAATTAGCCCTGTAATTGGAATTGAAGAAGAAAAGAAGTGAGTCAATGGAGACAGCTCAGGTCATCACCAAAGACCTCATTGCCTAGCACAATTTGACGGACGGTGATTATGAGAAGATTGTCGAGATTTCAGAATACGAACCACATCTGATGCGGAGGCTACGATGATTCCAATTGAGTTTGACGCGATCATTTTCCAGGAAGATAAGAGCTTCGTGGCCCACTGCCCCGAGCTGGACGTCTCCAGTTGTGGGCATAACGTGGATGAGGCGAGGGGGAGCTTGAAGACGGCCGTACGCTTATTCGTTGAGGAAGCTGAAAAGCTCGGCACGTTGGACGATATTTTGAAAGAGGCTGGGTACCAGCGGGGAGCGGACGGCACGTGGCGGTCGCCGCGCATTGTTGCTACTGAAGTGATGTCATTGGCAGTCTAGCCCCGATGTCACGCATTACCGCAATCCCGGCATGGAAGCTGCGAAAAGTTATAGAAAAGGCCGGCTTCATGTGTGTGCGAACTGAGGGCGATCACTCTGTGTATGTAAAGTCAGGTGTGGCGAGGCCAGTGGTGATTCCTGATTGGGACGAAGTTCCCGTGTTCATCATCAAGAACAACTTGCGGACAGCAGGAATTTCTCGTGACGAATACTTCGAACTTCTGAGCAAGGTCTAAATAGGTAGGAAATGCAATCCAACGTTCAACCCATGACCAAAGACCTCATCGCGCAGCATAATCTGACGGACGATGAGTATAAGAAGATCGTCGAGATACTCGGGCGGGAGCCGAATATCACTGAGTTGGGCATGTTCTCGGTGATGTGGT
>CAMDRK010000286.1 GCA_945906715.1 Nitrospira lenta | reverse complement strand
ATTCACGGCGAAGAAGAAAGCCGTGCTGCTGAAGAATCCTGGCATCATTCGCAACCGGCTCAAAATCGACTCGGCGGTGACCAACGCCCAGGCGTTTCTCGTAGTTCAGGAAGAGTTCGGTTCGTTCGATCGCTATGTTTGGCAATTCGTCGGAGGGAAACCGATCGTGAACCGCTGGGCTAAGATGGCTCAGGTTCCGGCGACAAGCGCGGTGAGCGACGCATTGTCGAAGGATCTCAAGAAACGCGGCTTCCGCTTTGTCGGCAGCACGATCATCTATGCCTACCTGCAAGCAGCAGGGCTGGTAAACGACCACACGACTGATTGCTGCAAAAGCGCTTATGAATAATGTGGGTTGCTGCGTTGCGGATTGTGGAGTGGGAGGAGGCAAGACTTGCGTCCTCTTCGGGCATTCTCCGTCTATAGAAGTGAGGGGAGGTATGGCGCCTTCCCATTCACTCGAAAGGAGAATCTCATGAGACCCCATCTTTCTCTCAATGTGCGAAACGTGCCCCAGTCGGTGGCGTTCTATGAAAAAGTGTTTGGCGTCCAGCCGCAGAAGCAGACGACGGACTATGCCAAGTTCGATCTGACGGAGCCGGCGCTGAATTTCTCGCTGGTGGCTTCCACCGGGAAGGTCAGCTCAGTGGACCACTTGGGAATTGAGGTCGACTCGATCGCGGATATCGCGGCTTGGAAAGAGCGGTTACAAGAGAAAGGCATCCTTGAGAAGGTCGAGGAGAATATTGCCTGTTGTTTTGCACGGCAGGATAAACTCTGGTTTTCCGACCCGGACGGCAATGCCTGGGAAGTCTTCATCGTGCATGAGCAGCTGGATGTGACGGGTCCGCTGAGGAATACGGGATGCTGTGTGCCAAAAGGGAACGGTTCGTCCGCACCGGCGACTTGGACGGTGTGAGCGAGGATCAGTATCGTATGGATACTGAATGGTGGAGGTGTTGGTATGGAAGCTGATGCGCAAGAAATCTGGCAGCAAATCCATCATGGCCTTCGTGCGTTCATCTCGAAGCGTGTCGCCAACGAAGCGGAGGCCGAAGATATCGTGCAGGACGTCTGGCTTAAGATGCAGCAAGGGCTTGGATGTCTCAAGGATCAGAGTCGGCTACTGCCGTGGATCTATCAGATTGCGCGGCATACGATCATCGATTATTACCGTGCGCGAGCCCGGCAACCTGAGTGGCCAATCGGTCTTGCGAGCGATCTTGAGAGTTTGCATCCTGCCTCTCTGCCTGTAGAGTCGTCTGAGGGTTCCGGTCAACTCCGCAGGGAGTTGGCCGGTTGTCTCCGTCCCATGATCGAGCGGTTGTCCAAGGACTACCGGCAGGCGGTCATGTTGGTTGAGGTGGAGGGCTTCACGCAGCAGGCTTCGGCAAAGCGCCTGGGTCTTTCGTTGTCCGGAATGAAGTCACGTGTGCAGCGAGGACGGAAACAGCTCAAACAGATGTTGGATGAGTGTTGTCTAATACCGCTGGATCGCCGCCGTGGGGTGATCGCCTACGAGGTACGCGAGACTGAGTGTGATTCCTGTGACGGATCGACGAAATAGGTGCCGACGTTGGAGCGACATGTATCGTGCGCTTCATTGGCCGATTCGAATCAATGCACGGAGTGGCACGTCGGTGTGGGGAGAGGGCCCATTTGCGTGGGGGGCCGCACCATTGGTGCGGCCCCCCACGTATCATCTATGAGCCGAAACTATTTCCCTGTTTTCAACTTTGCGATGAACATCTCTTGAACAGCTTTGAGGTGTGCCTGGAGACCGCTCGTACTCTCATCGGCCGCATCGATTTGCACATCTTTCTTGAGTTGGACCAACACATTGCCGTCCTTTGGCGGGGTCCCTTTCTTGCCGAGTATGCCGCCTCCAATGCCTCCGCCGATGCCAAACCCTGGAACTTCCGATGTTTGAATCGCCCAATGGGTCTCGCCCTCCCCGATAATGGTATTGCCACGTGCGAGATAGCTCCCCACTAAGGGACGGTCAGTGAAGTCGAGCAGGCCCTTCGCATACTTCAAGGTTTTGCCTTTTGCCCAATCTTTCCCCGGGGACATTCCGCTATCTAGCCAGTTCCGAACCGGGCTTACCACATAGTAGACCTTGAGGATGGACGCGTTGAGGTCCTTGGCGAGTTGCAGCTCTTGTGCGGGAAGCGTGAACGCTCCGCGAGTGCCGCCTTTTGTGGCCGCTTCAGCTATCTTGGCCACGTTACCTCCCAGACGGGCAACTGAAAATGCTTCCAGCCTCGATCCTGCGCCAGTAGCAGGAAGATAGAATCCTGTGGCCGCAGATGAGAAGACGGTCGCTTTGCTCCACGTACCGTCGGCACCGAGGGTTTCG
This sequence comes from Nitrospira lenta, assembly GCA_945906715.1. Lineage (GTDB taxonomy): Bacteria > Nitrospirota > Nitrospiria > Nitrospirales > Nitrospiraceae > Palsa-1315. The sequence continues at coordinate 1,560 of CAMDRK010000286.1, read as the reverse complement.
ACGATCAAATCGCCGAGACCTCCGTGGGCGTTATCAAACTTGAATTTGATGGATTGTGGCGTAGTCGAGGCGGCGGCATCACTGGCCAATTGTTGATATTTGGGGTGTGCTTTGAGTGCATCAGGAGCGATGATCTCATACCCTTCAGCCTTGAGATCGGTTACCAGCTTTGCGTAGAGATCGTCCGTCATTTTCTGCATGGCCTCCTGCTCGACGTTGTCGACGGTGGTGATAGAGGCCCGCTCTGCTCCGCTCCGTACCTTGTCATTCTCGTGGAAGACCGTCGTTTGGAATTCCACGCCGAAACTGGTGATGGCCAGGCGCTTGTTCGGTACCTTGCTCAAGCCGCTCGCCTCGACATACTGCTCAACTTGCGATGCGGCAGGGGTTTGCAGGTTATAAAATGCCTTGTCGGCACAGCCTGCGAGTATGGCCAGAGATGGCACAAGAACCCAGGGCAATACAGAGATTCCCTTCACAGTGACCTCCCGTATGTTTAGTGAATCTAGCTAGGTAAGCAGTTGGAAGGTTATAGCACAGACTTTGAAGCGTCAATAAAATTTCGAATGGCGCGGCAGGAGCCATGCGAGGCGCGCGAAACGCGAAAACCTGCTGGTTTGTCGGGTTGACGAAACGACCCAGATGAACCGACGTGCCTTACTCGTTAGATTTTTCCGACGAACTAATGAAGGACTTGCGGTAGCCAGTTACTTTTTCTAAATAGCTGCGAGTCTCTTCGTAGGGCAGATTCTTGCGCAGCTGGTCATAGACGCCGGCTGGTTGGAGGCTGTTGATCTGGTTGACCGCTGTGGTGCGATCCCGTGAAAAGGTGCGGAACACGTTGCCTGCGCCGGTATTGTAGGCTGCAATCACGCAATATTCGCGTGACACATTGTGATCCACAGCTTCCAGCTGATTGAACATCAAGACATTTAAAAAGGCCGTCCCCAATTCGACGTTGTTCTCGGGATCAAACAGATAATCCCGTGAAGGGATCACATCCTGGCCTTTCGCCTTTCGGTAGGCTTCGCGGCCCCCGCTGGTGGGGACCAGCTGCATGAGTCCATAGGCCGGGGCCGAGCTGACGGCATAGGGGTTGAAGTTGCTCTCTGTCCGGATGACGGCGAAGACCAGGCTAGGACTGATGTTGTATTGCTGTGCGAACTGGTGAACCAGCGTTCGATATTTCTCCGCCTGTTTCATCGGGAGATTGGACACCATATCCATCGTGACGAAGTGGACCATTTTCTTGGTTCCCTCTTGGTCGACGACCCTCGTGGCATATTTCTTTTCGAGTAGAAAGGCGGCAAAGGGCTCGGCGTCCTCAGGCGAGCGTATCGGTTTGTTCTTCTGATCGAGCACCAGGCCCAAGAGGTAGGGCTCCTTGTCGTCCGTAAGCACGATTTCTTTGTCGGAAAATAAATCGACGGATCGGGGATCTTGCGGGGTCAGAAGTGTGGTGATGATGGCGCTTTTCAGACTCTTCTGAGGGTCTTGTTCGTCCAGCGTTTCGACGAGGATGTCGGCTGAATCGAAATCGACGATCGCGCGGCTCCTATA
>CAMDRK010000285.1 GCA_945906715.1 Nitrospira lenta | reverse complement strand
TGCGGAAGAAAGAACCGGACAGATCATGTGCTCCATACACCGGACAAGTTAACTTGCTATCTACACCGAGTGGCACGAGACGCCGGGGGTATGCAGTCGACGCGGATGACATGAGATCTCAATTTCAATTGGATTGAGGGGGCGAAGATGAGAGCGTAAGAGAGTAGGAACCGGTGAGAATGCGGCGGAAAATCTTACCCTGCTTCGCGGTAACCACATTCTTCGCTTCGGCATTGGACACTTCGGCCAACTTGCTTGCTCACTTTTTCGACGAGGAATGGAGCGCTGCATGTCGGGCAAATCTTGTTGATGGGGCGGTCCCACAAGGCATATTCGCACGCCGGATACTTGCTGCAGGCAAAAAATGAACGGCCCTTTTTCGTGCGCTTCTGGACCAGATCTCCGCCACAACCTGGCTGGGGGCACTTCACACCCAGCGAGAGCGGTTTGGTGGTCTTGCACTCTGGATAGGCGGAGCAGGCGATGAATTTCCCAAATCGCCCGGTCTTTACCACCATCGGGCTGCTGCACTTCTCGCACTTCTCATCCGTCGTCAGCTCGATCTTCGGAACAATTTTAATGGTGCCATCTTCAAGCTTCTCGAAATTCTGCGTGTTCTTGCAGGGAGGTTTATCCTTGTACGCTGGACAGGCCAGAAACTTACCGTTGCGCCCCCATTTAATCTCCATCATTCGGCCGCACTTCTCGCAGGGAATATCCGTCGGCGGCTCCACCGTGTCCTTGGGGCCAGGAATCGTTTTCGCCTTCTCCAGATCGGTCGAGAAGGTTTCATAAAACTCCCGCACCGCTGTCACCCACGGCTTGTTGCCTTCTTCGACTTCGTCCAGCTCCAGTTCCATATGCGAGGTGAAATCGACGTTGATCAGGTCTGGAAATCCCTTCATCAGGAAATCGTTCACGGTTCGCCCTGTTTCTGTGGGAGCGAAACGACCTTCTGTCTTCTCGGCATATTTGCGATCTTGAATCGTCGAAACGATACTCGCATAAGTGGATGGCCGGCCGATGCCTTTTTCTTCCAATTCCTTAATCAGCAACGCTTCGTTATACCGAGGCGGAGGCTGGGTGAAGTGCTGTTTCGACAGCACGCCGGGGACCGTCTGTTCCTCCTGAGATACAAGCCTCAGTGTCTCTCCCTCGCTGAGCAAAGGCAACTGACGCTCGGCCTCATCCTCGACCTCCTGCTCGCTTTTTTGCTTCTGCGCGAAGAGTTCCTTGTCCATCCCCTCCATGTACACAATCGTGTGGCCTGGAAATTTCACCACGGTGCCGGTTGAGCGGAACAGAAATTTTTCATTCGTCGTAACGGGGCTCGACTCCACGCGAGTTACGTCGAGGATTGCAGGGACCATCTGCGAGGCAATAAACCGGTTCCAGATCAATTGATATAGCTTATGGACATCCGGTTCTAAATACTGCCTGATAGACTCAGGGTCGCGCGCTGCAGCCGTGGGACGAATCGCTTCGTGCGCTTCTTGGGCCGCTTTCTGCGTCTTGTACACATTCGGCGTAGCCGGCAAGAATTCTGCGCCAAACCGTTCCTGAATTACCTGGCGCGCTTCTGCCATCGCCTCGTTCGAAATACGCGGGGAATCGGTTCTCATATAGGTAATGAGACCGGTCTGACCTTCCGCCCCGATTTCGATCCCTTCGTACAGCTTTTGCGCCAGGGTCATCGTTTTCTTCGAGGAGAAGTGCAGCTTGCGCGCAGCTTCCTGTTGAAGGCGGCTGGTAATAAATGGCGCGACAGGATTCCGCCTCTTTTCTTTTCGTTCAATCGAGTCAACGACAAACTCTTTCCCTTGGATAGCTGAGACGATACGCTGGGCATCGGTCCCTGTTTCAATCGACGCATCCTGCCCATTGATGCTGTGCAGCTTGGCTTCAAACGGAGGGGGGTTGGCTCCGGACAGCATCACGGTAACCGACCAGTACTCTTCTGCGCGAAACGCTTCACGCTCCTGTTCACGTTCGCAAATCAGACGCATCGCCACAGACTGGACGCGGCCCATGCTCAACCCGCGGCGCACCTTAGTCCAGAGCAGCTGGCTGCCTTGATAGCCCACAATCCGGTCAAGCACCCGGCGGGCCTGCTGCGCATTCACCAGCTTCATATCGACCTGTCCAGGCGACTGCAGTGCGCGCTTGATGGCCGATTCCGTGATTTCGTTGAAGAGTACCCGAAAGACCTTACTCTCAGTCTTTTTCTTGGACTTGGACTTTGATTTGCCCAGTAATTCCTGTTCGAGATGCCAGGCGATGGCCTCACCTTCTCGGTCAGGGTCCGGCGCGAGGAACACTTTGTCGCAGGCTTCCGCCTTGGCCTTAATCTCCGATAAGATTTTCGCTTTACCCTTGATCGTCACATATTGAGGTTCGAAATCATGCTCCACATCGACGCCCAGCTTGCTGGTGGGCAAATCCTTAATATGTCCGACCGATGCCATGACGGTATAACCACGTCCCAAATACTTGCCAATGGTGCGTGCTTTGGTCGGAGACTCAACAATGATCAGTGCCTTGGCCATGTAAACTCCGGTTGCTATGAGAATTGCACACTCATCCGTACCAAATAATGCAAATCCGTGCAACTGTTCGATGATTATTTCTGAATGTAGCGTTGCCCCGGCAGTTGCTTGACTCGCTGTCGAAGCTCCAGGGACAAGAGCGAGGCCATCACGGTGGGGACTGATAACCCTGTGGTGACAATCACGTCGTCCACTGTGCGCGGGTCGTACGACAGTGCATCATACACTCGCTGTTCCTCTCCGCTCAAATGGTCGCGTTGTTCATTTTTCTCGCGAGAAGGCTGTAGGCGCAGACGCAACCCCGGCTCCAGCTGCGGTAGAATCACGTCGATAACGTCCTGCGCACGTTCAATTAAAGCCGCTCCCTCTTTGAGTAGTGCATTCGTTCCACGGCTGGTATCTTCCTTTACAAAGCCCGGAACGGCGAACACCTCTCGGCCCTGCTCAGCAGCCAATCGCGCGGTAATCAACGATCCGCTTCCGATGGCCGCCTCTGTCACAATCACACCCAGGGACAACCCGCTGATGATACGATTCCGTCGAGGGAAGTGATGGCTGTGGGGTGGGGCGCCCATCGGCACCTCGGATAAAATCGCCCCCTGCTCCTCGATCTGTCGACGTAACCGCTCATGTTCAGGGGGATAGGTCCGATCGATCCCACAGCCCAGCACCGCAATGGTGCGCCCCTGTGCGGCAAGCGCACCTCGATGGGCCGCTGCATCAACCCCTCGCGCCAGTCCACTCACCACGGTCATGCCTGCGCCGGCCAAATCATGGCTCAACTCTTCGGTCATGGCACGTCCTGCTGCGGTCGCGCGCCGAGCACCCACAATAGCCACCGCCAGAGCATCCTGACCAGTCAATGTGCCTGTGATGTACAAGAGCGGCGGAAGATCTGCAATCATCTTCAGCCGCGCGGGATAGGTAGGATCCAAGAAACTCAGGACTTCAACGCGCTCATGCTCGATGGCCTTAAGTTCCCGTTCGATGCTCCGGCAAGCAGGACTATCAGGCCCTCGCCGTATCGCGTCTGCCAGCTGCGGGCTGCATCCATTCTGAATTAACTCATCGCGGGAGGCACACAGAACAGCCTCGGGGGAATGCCAGGCGCAAACTAACCGAACTATCGTCAGATCTCCCACTCCCTCGATTGCCCGCAGACGGAGCCAAGGCTCTAACCCAGACCGTGTCATGGACTGACGGGAGGAAGAACCCGCGACCTCAGCAGAGGGATCCACACCTACAGGCTGGCTGAAAAATTGCGTACGCATTGTCGCACGAGAACTACAATCTTTAGAGCACCGCTAGATCATACTGTTCCAGATGCAACTGTTCGTCTGGTATGACGATGATTTTCGCCGCGCACTCACGCTCCACAGCCTCCAGACCCTGTCGTTCTTC
>CAMDRK010000284.1 GCA_945906715.1 Nitrospira lenta | reverse complement strand
CGGAGGCGGGGCCTTCGGCGCATCTGCTACCACGGAAGGGGACAGCCCCGGCATCGACAACCAGGAGTTGGCCGACGCCAAATCATTGGGCAAGCGTGTAGCCGAAGTCGCAGTGAGATTCAAGGCTGGTTCAGTAAAGTAGCACTCTTTTTTTCCCCTCTTATATAGATACGCCATGCGAAAAAAGGCTTCATTCGGTCTTGGGCCAGGCGGCCGTCCCATTTCCGGGAGTGGGAATATCCCTCTGATCCCTACTCCAGAATCGATTGCGCTCCTCGCCGCATTTGGCGCCATCGCCGCTAACGATGTGTACGCGATGGCGCCAAAGGAATCCGTCGTCCGTGGATACGAGTATTACCGACAGCAGCGGCTGCTCCACTATGTCTGGAATCACAATCACACGGCGCTCACGGCGCAGGTGCAAGGGACTAGGCTCTACTCGGTCGTCTTTGCTCTCAGCGATGAGTTCCTTGAAGCCTCCTGCGATTGTCCGGCTTGGGATCCCGTCTGGCTCTGCAAACATGTGATGTGCGCCTGCTTCGCGACCAAGCACCTACTCTCACCGGAGACGTTCACCGTGCCGGCCTGGCAGGAAACCAAACTGCCTGCGCTCCGAGCCGAGTTGCTTGGCCACAGTCCGGAGGCAGTCCTGAAGTTAGACGTAGCTTCTAGTGGAACGACTCGCAAGGGATCTACCCGCAAGGGACCGACCTATGAAATCATCATCGATGTTCGGCACACATACCCCCGGCTCCTCATCCACCGGAACGGCGTGCCGCTTTCAGGGGGATGGGTCTCCGCGCTTTCGCCCGAACTGGTTCCTCTCCTCAATGGATCTTGGTTTTCCGGGTTTGGGGAAGATCCGTTGCTTCACTATCTCCGGTCTCAGGAGAGCCCCTGTCCGATCGTGCTGATGTTTGGCAAGGAATCTATTCCGCTCCAATGGGACCAATCGGTCAAGTGCCGGAGCAAGACGGAGATCGACCTCGTTGGAAACGAGATCAGGGTCCGCGCGGTCTGCCTCGCCGATGGGGTGCCACTCGAGCGGATCGTGCGCGTTCGGACGTTTGTGGCCGATTTGAAGGGCGGGCGGTTTCTGTATGTGAAGGACGAACGCGGATGGGCCTCGTTCCGTTCCCTGCGGCAACGTTTCAAGGAGGTCGATCCGTTCCTCGATCCCTATGATGATCTCGACGAAGGATTCCGCGCGGTGCCGTTATCGGGCCAGGCCGGGTATGGGCGATCGCAAGGCGCCAACCAGGATACGGAGTTTAGACTGACGCTGGACGAGTTCCAGTCCGCGCAAGTCGAGCTGATGCCCAAACAGGCCAACCGGGTCTTGGATGATCTCATGCTGAAGATAGACGGGCAGGACGTGTCGGTCCAACGTCTTGCACTTCATCCATCTGGGATCGCCCCGTCGTGCGCGCTGGTCCTGAAGCCTCCGTCGAAGGTTGCGAGCTATGCGTCAGTCTCGTGGACACTGCAGATGCAATGCCGTCGGGGTGATGCGCCGTTCGCTCCGAGCGTTTCAACCTTTGGGTGCATCTTGGCGTTGGAGCAAGGCCGTGCGGTTTCAAGCGCGTTACGCGCGAAGAAGCGAAAGGCGGTGCTCTACGACACGTTTTTTAAGTTGCTTTCTGTGCGCGAGGCCAAGGAGCGTGAGCAACGTATCAAGACGGCCATCGGCATGGAGGACTGGTCCCGTGCTGTCAGTGACGAAGCGGTTCGGTGGCTCAGACAGAGTCTATCGGGCTATGCCAGGCAAGATGCGCGGCTGCGGATTTGCGTCGGGCGATGGGAGCTGCAGCCGGTCGATAAGGCCCGCGAGGTGTTGCTGTACCGGATCCCCTTCGAGGTCTTCGGCCCGGAAGTCTTTCGCGGCATGCGGCGCTGCGATGAGCTGACGATCGATGCGCTGCGGTTGTTCCAACGATTGCCGGCTCTGTTGGAAACGCTGACAGCCGCCGGGATCGAATTGCTGTATGAGGATAAGCCTCTCCAGGCCTCGACATGGGACTGTTCTGTCCATGTGGATCGTGACGACCGGGAAGGCGCTGGGATCGACTGGTTCGAGATCCGCCCGGAGATCCGGTGCAACGGTGTGGCATTGAGTGAAGCAGAATGGCGATCGGCGCTCCAGCAGGGAGGGCTGATCGACGTCAAGGGCGGGTTGCGGGTGCTTGATGGCCAAACTCTGGAACGGCTGCGCTCAATCTTCGAGCTCACCGGAGAGGTGCAGGTAGATCGAGCCGCCACGCAGATTGTGCGTGTGCCGAGGCTCCAGATCCTCGACTGGCTGGCATTGCGCGAACAGGGCATTGTGGTCTCACTGCCCGTAGAAGACGAGGCCCTGCTCGCTCGTCTCCTGGGATTCACGCGGATTGCCGAGCAGCCTCTGCCGAAGGGATTGCGCGCAACCCTTCGGCCCTATCAACAGGATGGATATGCCTGGCTGGTATTTCTCTACGAGCATCGTTTCGGCGCCTGCTTGGCGGACGACATGGGACTGGGCAAGACGCTCCAGGCCATCTGTCTTTTGGCTGCGATTCAGGAGGGTCGCATCAAGACCTCGTCGGGCGTGAAGGGCCCTCATTTAGTCGTTGTGCCGACGAGCCTCCTTTTCAATTGGGAGCAGGAACTTGCGCGGTTTGCTCCCGGCTTGAAGGTTCATGCCTACAGCGGCAGCGAGCGGACGCTCGATGCCAAAGACGGCGAGGTCGTCATTACGACGTATGGGCTGGTCCGTCGGGACATCGACATCTTGGAGCGGATGGCATTTCATATCATTGTGTTCGATGAAGCGCAGGCAGTGAAGAACATTTCGGCTGACACCACTGGCGCAGTCCGACGGCTTAAAGGGCGCTTCAAGCTCACATTGACCGGCACCCCGCTCGAAAACCATCTTGGTGAGTACTTTTCTGTGATCGATCTCTGCATGCCGGGGCTGCTCGGGGACTATGACCGGTTCAAGCCGCAGTTGAAACGGGTCGAGGGCCGCGCGCTGGAGCGGTTGCTTCACCGGACCAGGCCTTTCATCTTGCGGCGAACCAAGGCCGAGATCCTTCACGACTTGCCTCCGAAAATCGAGAGCGAGGTGTTTCTCGACTTGACTGATCGGCAAAAGGCGCTCTATCAGCAGACGGTTGCTCAAGTTCGCTCCACGATTGACGAGGCCTACCGCACGAAGACCTCCGGCCAGGCGCAGTTCATCGCGTTGACGGCCATTCTTAAGCTCCGCCAGGTCTGTCTTTCGCCTCGCCTCCTGACGAACAAAGCCGACGAGTCCTCGCCCAAGATCAGTTTCCTGCTGGAGCGTCTGCAAGTCTTGCTGGACGAGGGGCATAGCGCCCTAGTCTTTTCCCAGTTCACCAGTTTTCTGGACATTGTGCAGGAGTCTTGCGTCCGGCACGAGATCCCCTACCATCGGCTGGACGGTTCTACCGCGGCAGTGGCGCGCAAGGGCCGCGTGGTGGCGTTTCAGACCGGGGAACAGCCGAGCGTGTTTCTATTGAGTCTCAAGGCGGGGGGCCAGGGGCTGAACCTCACCAAAGCGAGCTACGTGTTTCATCTGGACCCCTGGTGGAACCCGGCGGTAGAGAACCAGGCGTCAGACCGTGCGCACCGCATCGGGCAACAGCGAACCGTCTCGATCGTCCGGATTCTCATGCGCCACAGTATCGAGGAAAAGATGATTGCGCTTAAGCAGCGGAAACTCGAACTGTACGACGCAGTCATGGCTGGTGCGGTCCGTGGCTCCGGGCAGGGAGTCTTGACGAAAGCCGATTTCGAATACCTGCTCGCGCCGAGCGCGGGATGAAGAGGTATCCATTTATGCTTAGAAGCTTGCAGAGAGTCGATCGGGGGGAGTTTTTGCCGTGCTAACGGCGCACGCCGTTCGAGGAAGGTGTTTGGTGGACGCTCATCGCGATTTGCGCAAACTCTTGAATATTCTTTGAG
>CAMDRK010000283.1 GCA_945906715.1 Nitrospira lenta | reverse complement strand
CATAGGCTGCTTGCACGGTTGCCAGGTTCTTGGCGAGCAACATTTCTTTCTTGGCGAATTTCTTCTTGATCGCTTCATCCAAGGAGGCGGTTCCACCGGAGGCGACGAATTTCTTCCCGAACCGTTCCTGTAAGGCGAGATCCAGGGATTCCATGGAGACGCACTTGGTGATACCCGCAACCGATCCGAGCATCGACATATTCGTCGATAACTCGGTGCCGGCCACCTCGATCGCGAGTTCGGTCCCTGCGATGTAAAATAAGGCGACGTTTAAATCCTTCAGCCGCTGTACATCTTCTTCAGACAAAAGAGGCTGGTCGGAGTTGATGATGACGAGACCGCCTTCCTTTACGCCTGAGTAGAAGGGCATGGTATAGCTTTTCCCCATGGTGATGACCTGGGGATGAAAGACCTGAATGACATCGGGAAATACCAGCTCGCCACGGTCGTAGATCCGTTCGATGCCGATCCGACAATAGCTCTCCGCTGGCGCCATGCGTTTTTCAGCACCGAAGAAGGGATTGGAGATCGAAAATTTTCCGTCGCGGTTGGCAGCCATAGCCAAGACATGTGCGGCTGTGACAGCGCCCTGTCCGCCTAATCCCGACATCCGGACATTCAGTCTTTTCTTGATCATGATCGTCTCTCCTCCAGAATCGGATTAGGCTCCCTGAGAGGCGAGCTGTTTTGCAGCGGCCTTCTTTTCCTTGTCCTTAGCGGCTATCTCTGCCAGGAGCTGCTTGGCCGGCTCGCTGACGTATTCTTTGTATGCGAACCGCTCGGTCGGCTTTTCAGAGTCCCGCATTTCCTGGAGCCCTTCCATGCTGTTCTTCCCAATTTCGAGAATGCAAGGCGTATAGAGCTGGAGGTAGGTCGGGCCGATTTCGCGCGCTATCATGACCGCGTTCCGGACCACCTTTTCCACGAGAGATGGCTTGCTGACCGTGCATTGGACGACATAATGGCAGCCTGACTCGCGAGCGATTTCAGGCAGACGGACCTTGTCGAAAAGTTTCCCGACCGGCGCCATCTTGGCAACGAACCCCTTCTGCATCAGGCCGCTCTCTTGACCACCGGTATTGGCGTACAGCTCATTATCGAAGCAAATCGTGGTGAATTTCTCCTGGCGGAACCAGGCTTGCAGCGTCATGTCGAGGCCGATATCGACCGTGGCGCCGTCGCCGGCGAGCACAACCACGTCTTTCGTCCGGCCTGGGAAGCGGACGCTCAAGGCGCGCTTCAAGCCGGAGGCGATGGCGTTTTGGTTGCCGAAGAGGGAGTGAATGTTGTGCACGGCCACCATAGGGAACACCAGGCTGGTACAGCCGGTTGAACCGACCATCACGGTGTCTTCAGGGTTTGGCAATGAGGCCAGGATGTAGCGGAAAGCCATGGACTCCGGGCAGCCGGCGCAGAGGGAGTGCTGCTCGATCAGTTCTTTGCTGTTGCCGATGTCCTTCCATCCCCGATCTTCCTTGCCGTAGGTCGCGCTCTTGACCAGGTCTTGATAGTCGGACGGCATGATGTCGTACAGGTCTTCGGAAATCTTAATACGTTCCTTGCTCATGTTGGCCTCCTCAGTGGTGCGTCTTATTCAAGTCGTTCTGTTCTTGCTGCTAGGTGCGATCAACTGCCGCGACCGGCCAACGACATGGTGCGCATGCCGAGCAGGTTCTTGATTTCTGAGACAATAATTTCCGGTGGCATCGTCATGCCTCCGCAGACACGAGGACCGGCGTTTACACGGTCACTGTTCGGGATGGTAGCCTTAATTTCCTTTGCCAGCCACCCGGTCACATTGAACTCCGGGACGATGATGTGCTTGGCATTTTTTGTGGCTTCACGGATTTCCTCGCCGGGCCAAGGCCGCAAGGACTTGATCTTTACCAGACCGCAACGGATGCCTTCGTCCTCAAGGAGCCGGATGGCCTCACGGCCCTGCGACACCGCTGTTCCAGATGAGACAATGAGGACCTCGGCGTCGGTATTTTCCGTTTCGATTAAGCCATTGATCCACTTGATCGTGTGTTTACGGGACCGTTCCACTGCCGCCCAGACTTCTTGCTGCCAGGACGCGTGAGTGGCGTAGCTGATGTAGTTGCTCTTCATGACAAACGGATCGCGCATCATCCGAACCGGGGGACATTCCATGTCCATGCAGGGTACGGGGGAGCGGTATGGGTCATAGGGAGGAAGACACATATCGGCCGGGGTAAGATTGACCACGTCCTTGGTATGCGTTACGAAAAATCCGTCGCAGCACAGGGCTAAGGGAAGATGCACGTCAGGCTCTTCCGACACCATGTAGCCTTTGAGGATCCAATCGAAGAAGTCCTGTGCGGTTTCCGCATGCCAGACGAGCATGCCGGTATTCAGAAGATAGGCAATCTCGAGTGTGTCAGGCTGAATCGACAACGGTGAGTTGATGCCACGGCAGGTGACGATCATCTGAATCGGCAAGCGTGCGCCGGACCACATCGGGAAGTTCTCCATCGCGCGCATCGTGCCTGGTCCCGCGGTCGTCGTAAACACGCGAGCTCCGCCGAAGGCCGCTCCCGCGCATTGCGACATGACGGCGAATTCGCTCTCGCCACGGAAATAGTCACCGATATAACCCTCGGCGAAAAGCTCGCCGATCAAGGCGGCTGCTTCGCTCTGTGGTGTAATCGGGTACGCGATCATCACGTCGCAGCTGGCCCGCCGGAGTGCTTCCTTGATGACCTCGCTGCCCGTATAGAACGACGGCGTGCGCGGTGCTTCGTTCATCATCTTCCAGGTGTCGGTAAAGGTCTGACCTTTTTTATTTTTAGTGCCAATGACTGAGTGTGTGTCTGCCATGGTTCAGTCTCCTTTCACTATCTTAGAACGTCATGTCGCGTCGAATATTAGCTTTAGGCTCCGTTTTTGGCTGACGTCAGCCGTGGGGTAACCGTCCCTTTTAATCTTTTCACGGTATCGGCCAATCTCATAATCTTTTCAACGGATGCGTCGCGGAAGGACAGCATCGCATCTTCATGACCGGCTTGAGCACACATGGCAATGGTGTAACAGGACGTGCCGCCGCGAATGATTTTGAGCGATAAATTGGCTTGATGGCAGTGGACCCCGATGAACATGCAACAATCGATTTTATTGTGCCAGATGGTCAGATTCGGGTGGTTGGGGTTGATCTCGACTTCAGGATTGATCTTCGGGTATTTGGGGCGATAGTCCGGCATCGGGATCAGCATGGGCGTTTGCCCCGGCTGCACGCATTCTTTAAGCGTGTTGTATAAGTGGCGGATGGCCGTGGCCTTTTTGGCCGCTTTCTCGTTCCAGGCCCACAGGACTAAAGGGCCAGGAAAGAGGGTCGGCACTTTGGCCATGAGGAATTGTTTTGCCGCTTCCTCGTACGCCTTCTCCTCTGGAACGATGACACCGTTGATATGAGCTTCCCCAGGATTCGGCAAGCAAATACCCATGCTCGCTGCCGATGGAGGAAGAAAATGTTCTGGGCCTGGTAGGACACGATACTGAGTCATTGCAGTTCACTTTCCGAAAGGGGTAAATAACGAGAAACCAAGGTTTTCCGATGATTCTTAGCGTCCAGTACTCTAAGCTTTTTCCGTGCCCCCTGCAACCTCGCAGAAGCCCCACTGCTGAGAAATTTCGGGCCACCGAACCAGGAAGGCTTAGGTCTTTTGTCCTGAGGTGGGGGCATTGCCCACAGACAGCGTTTGGGCCACTAGCTCACATTTAAGCCGGTTGCATTATAGGGACCGCTTATCCGGTCTGTCAAACCAATCGGTAGGTGTCCGATAGCTATCGGCTCGTTTGCTTGCGCACATAGATGCAAGCATAAAGCGCGATATATTGCGAGGTGTTACGGTAGTTGCTTGCAGGCAGGGATGGATCCGAGGGCGCAGGCTCGTTCAAGATCCTCTTTGGCGAGCTCCCCTTGTAGCCGTTTCCGATACAGTGTTGCTCTGGCCGTCAGGGCTGCAACATTAGTAGGATCCACCTGAATAACAATGGACAGAT
>CAMDRK010000282.1 GCA_945906715.1 Nitrospira lenta | reverse complement strand
TAGAGGCGAAGGCGAACGGTGGCCTCGCCAATCCCTCCGATCCAGTTACGATCACTGAGGTGAAGGTTCGTATTTCCGATCACGGCGCTGTCGTGCGTTTGTTGGCCGAAGGCAAGGCCATTCCGGTTTTCGTCGATCTGACAGTCGCGATGTCGATTCAAGGCGCGTTGAACGGCGAGACGCTTTCGCGTCCCCTCTCTCACGATTTGATGCGTACGATCTTGGAGGCCTATGGCGGGAAAGTATTGCGAACCGTCATCACGCTCAAGGGCGGAACCTATTACGGTGCGTTGACCGTTGCGGTGCAGGATCAGGTGAAGACGTTTGACAGCAGGTCATCCGATTCGATTGCGCTGGCCGTTCATTTCAAGGCGCCGATCATCGTGGGCCGGGATCTATTGGAGTCAGCGGGGCGTTCTGTCGAAAAGTCGAAGACGGAGGATCTGTAGCCCACGCGCTGTGTTCTTCCCTCGGAATCGTTGCAGGCGAAGGCGTCACTCACCAGTCATGAAAACTTGTCTGGAAACTGTTTTATCAATGCTTCTGTCAACGTATCTGCGATGACATAAACGTGTTCTCGCATCATCTTCCAGGTTTCATCTAGGTGCGCATATTCCTTTTTCTTGTGCTGGTTAATTTGGAGCACATGATGGGCTCCATGCGCCGCGATCAGCCCCTGAACGGTGGGTTTCGACAGATGGGGGTTGATGCTGCTGAAAAATACGCCGAAGTCGTCGGCATTGGACGCCAAGCGGGCCAACGCAGCATCCTGCTGACTCTTATTCCCCACAACGGTGGCTTCCGAGTATTCTCTAACCGCGCCAATGTTGATGTCCAGCAGACTCAAGAATTGCTGCGACCGGCCTTCACCGTAGAATGGTATAAGCACAGTCGCAATCTGTTTCGAATTGGCGTCGACTTCCTTTTTGACGGCATCGCGTTCCACCGGACTCTTTGCCGTGCTATCTAATACGGAGTGCTGCACCCAATAGATGTGCCCGAGCCAGAGATCGCGATAGGTCTGCCTCATCTCCGCTGCACGGGCTGGATTCGCCTCCCCAGCCGCCAGCGATTCGCCGGCACAGCCCAGTAGGCCGGCGAACAAGAGTGCCAACGCGACTATGGTCCGCTGTAGCTTGTTCATGGAGTCCTCCCTTACATCCCCCTACAAGGTTTTGGGCACATCGAGCGCACGGCTCTTCACTCGCTGCGGCCTTGCCCACGGGGCGCGTCCCGGGGGCAAAGAGTCTGTCTTGGCAGACTCAGGGCGGGTGGGTGAGAAGCAGGGCCTTTTTGAACACCCTGCGGGCCATTCCGTGTCGACCCGTGACATTCTGGAATCCTGTATGCCCAAGGCCTCGCAATCATTTTTCAACAGCCTGCTAGGACGCGCACCTATGTATAGAAATATTATGTCTGGATATTTCTTAATTAAGCAAGGGCAAGGCAGATCTGTTGCGATGGTGTGGTGGATTGAATCCATCGATCGCGATGCGTTACTCTTTTTCCATTCGCTGTTTCAATCGTTGAAGACGCTTCTCGGTGGACTGCTTAATGAAGGCCATGTTTTCTCCGAGATGTTGCTCAGCGTTGATTTTTCCTTCCTCACGCCGCTTCAGCTGGTCCAGTCCGAATTGTGAGATCAAGGGGCCATCTTCCTGGTTCAGCGACTTCCAGATCGCCGCACATTTGGTCTGTATAACAATAGGGTACTTGTCGCAGGGAGGATCGGCTGCCTGTGCGGTGCTCCAACTTACTCCCAGCAGGATGAATGCCAAGGCCAATGCAGTCATTGTAGGTCTACTCGCGGCATAAAGGATCCTCTTAATTTTGCCTCACGATAACACAACTCAATTTGTCTTGCAGACGATCGAGGCCTACGAACGGTCGGCCAAGGAGTGCGTCGCTCGCTGGAACCGGCGACGGCATCGCCGGCCACCGTTGTTGGTAGAATGGCTCCAGTGCTTTCCTGCCGGTGCGCGCCTGTTGGATCTCGGCTGTGGAGGAGGCAGGGATGCGGGCGATCTCGACCGGCGCGGGTATCGTATCGTAGGGTTGGATCGAACGAGTGCGTTGCTCTCAGCGGGGCGCCGTCGATACCCATTACTTTCACTGGTCCGCGCCGACCTCCGCGACCTTCCCTTTCAGACAATGTCGTTCGATGGCCTCTGGGCCGCCGCCTCTTTGATGCATCTTCCGAAACCGGAGACGCGCCGCATTCTGGCCGACCTCTGCAAGCTTGTCCGTCCAGGTGGCCTGTTCGCTGCGACGTTGACCTATGGCGTGAAGAGCCGCCTGGTGACTGATGGATGGGTTCCCGGGCGCTATTTCGCTCGCTGGGAAAAGGAGGAACTCGCTCGTGCGGTTTGCGGAGCCGGGTGGACAATTCTTGAGTTAAAAGTGGTCACCAACCGGGAGCGCAAGGGGCGGTGGCTGAATCTACTGGCGCAGAGACAGAGCTGAGGGCTTCGGCAGTTCACACTGTGCGGCAAAAAACACGCCGGGTGCTCAAAAAGTTCATCCAGCGAGGCCGCAGCGAATGACCACTTACTACCTTCACTAAGGGGTGGCTGGGATGATCCCAACTGCGCGCGTCCAACGAGGGCCTTCCGAGGCCGCGCGTTGCGCGAGTAAGGGGATCGTCCCAGCTATCCCCACATCCTTTTTCAGCACCAGGCTAGATTTTCATCGCCTCGTTTACGTCATGCAACGTCGCCTTGGCGACTTCACCGGCCCTGTTGCTGCCCTCTGTCAGGATGTCGTTCAGGTATGAGGGGTCTTTGCTCAGTCGCCCGCGGGCATCCCAGACCGGCGTCATGCGTTCGACGATTCGATCGGCAACAGACTTTTTGCAATCGATGCAGCCGATGGTCGCGGTTCTGCAATCCTTGTTGATCTGGTCCTGCGTCGCCTGCGGTGAATAGATCTTGTGAAAATCGTACACCGGACAGACGTCGGGATTGCCCGGATCGTTTCGGCGCACGCGCGCCGGATCGGTCACCATGGTTTTGAGCTTCTGGCGAAGGACCGGTTCGGTGTCTGAAAGATTGATGGTGTTGCCGTAGCTTTTGCTCATTTTTCGGCCATCGGTTCCCATCACTTTGGGAAACTTCGTCAGATGTTCTTTGGGCTCAGGGAAGACCTGTGTCTTGTAGATGTCGTTGAATCGTCGGGCCAGTTCCCTGGTGAGTTCGAGGTGGGGAAGTTGGTCTTTTCCCACCGGCACAAAATCTGGTTTGTACAACAAGATATCGGCGGCTTGCAGAACCGGGTAGCCGAGGAATCCGTAGGTGCTGAGGTCTTTCTCTTTAATTTCTTCCTGCTTTTCTTTGTACGTCGGATTGCGCTCCAGCCATGAAATGGGCGTCATCATCGAGAGCAATAGATGCAAGACCGCATGTTCCGGGATGCGGGACTGGATAAAAACGGTGGACCGTTCCGGATCGATGCCGGCAGCCAGCCAATCGATGAGCAGTTCACGGGAGAACTCGCGGATACGGCTGGTATCGGCATAGTTGGTTGAGAGGGCATGCCAATCAGCGACGAAGAAGTAGCATTCATACTGATCTTGAAGGGATTTCCAGTTTTCCAATGCGCCCAGGTGGTTGCCGAGATGCATCAGCCCGCTTGGCTGCATGCCGCTGAGGACTCGTTTCCCTTGTGTGCTCATGGTGTGTTTCCTGCTCCGATGCCAACGGCGGTAGAGAGAATTGAATTCGTGAGACTGTGGGTCAAGGTGCCCGTGATGGTATGGATCACATGGATCTGCGGGTCCAAGATGATCAGCCCCATCAGAATAAACATGCCGTAGGGTTCCACCCGCATGAGTGCCATCGCTGCAGTACGGGGGAGCAGACACGTGAGAATCCTCCCCCCGTCCAATGGAGGGAGCGGCAGCAAATTGAATAGCATCAAGAGCACATTAATCAAGACGGAGTAGCGCAACATCACGGCGATCGGCAGGAGAAACATTTGGCGCCACGTGTCCGGGGGCAAACTCTCGCCAGACTTTGACCAGTAGTCACTGATCATGGAA
>CAMDRK010000281.1 GCA_945906715.1 Nitrospira lenta | reverse complement strand
TGGCAGCCGTGGAGTTTCGGGAGCATGTCGCCCAGGACATATTGCAACTCTTTTTCCTGGTAGGCTCGCACGATGAACGGCTTGTTCATGGCCTGGCAGAACCGCTGAATGGTATAGGCCGCGCCGGTGCAGAGCACTTTGCTGTCCGGTTTGATGGCAAGGAATTGGGGTAGCGTGAGATAGCGTTCTTGAAAGCCAAGCCAGCGGGTGGCCTGGCGCAAGTGGCTGTATTGGACTTCGTATTCCGTGTGGCCTGGCAGCTTAACCGGCGCCGGCCAGCCTTCTTCGATTCCGAACTCAGTGAGAAAGGCTCTCCCTCCCGGTTTCAGCACCCGCCATAGTTCTGCCACGAATCGAAAGGGGCCGAGGTTGAAGATCACATCTTCAGGCAGGTCCCGGCCCACCGGCAGTCGCACGCGTCTGATCCAATCCAACGCTTCCTGATGTTGTGGCGTATCGCCTGTCCCATCGAGGAGTTCTTGCCGGGTCAACTTCACCGGCGTCATGTCGGCCATATTTTCGTTGTCGATGACGAGGTCCACAGAGTGGTCTTTGAAGGGGAGCCATTCGCCGTTGGCGCGGGTGCCGATACCACCCCAGCCTCCGGCCTTGGCGCGGGTCACTTGTAGCCTGAGGAAGGGTTCGGTGATGTCGAGGGAGATGTATCGGATGGTCTGCTTTTCAAACGGCAGGAGGTCCTTGCCCAATTCACGGGCGAGGTATCCCAGTCCGCCGCCCACTTCGACGATGACACGAGGGTTGGGGGTGAACCAGCCCAGCTTTCGTAACTGTTTCATCAGCAGTCGGCCATAGGTCAGGCCGTTGAGTGTGTCATTTGGCTCCCGGAAGAGATGCGAGACGGTGGTTTCAATCAGGTCGAAGTGTCCGTCGTCTTCGCCGCTGTCGGTCAGTTCATGGTGATGAAAGTCTTCCAGATGTTCTTCCCCCTCGAACCCATCCTGCCCTGACCAGCCTTCACGAATCTGCTGGAGGAGTAGATCCCATTTGGCTTTATGACGGTGGCCACCAGGGGGCTCTGTGCCGTAGTAACAGAGGGAGAACGTGGGCAGAGCCCAATGTTCCAAGTGCCACTGTCCCGGCTGTCCGTCCGGCCCGCAAATCTTCTGTCCGTATTTCTCTGCCAGCGCTCCAACGGTAGTGTGGCCGTTCATGGCCTGTAACATTTCCAGGCCTGTTCGATTCAGTCGAATAATCGGCAGGTTGTCATCGAGGGGGGCAAACCACCATTCGTCTTCGTTGTGCTGATAGGCGACAAGATCGGGGATGTGCCAGGCCAGAAGGCTGAGCGTCTCTCCGGTGAGGTTGAGCGGTTCGTGAGCGGCGACAGCTGGTTTCATGATTGGAATGGCATGTGTAAGCGTCGCAGCCTACACGGCAGACTGGGATTCTCGCAAGGCCTCAAGAAGAGTGAAGCGGCATGTTGGTCTGTCTCGTTGTCGCCCGGTCTCTCTGGTCTGTCTGGTGTCTGACGAGATAGACGGAATAGACCAGAGAGACCGGATAGACCAGAGAGACGAGCGGCGAGCTTTATAGTTGGGAGGGGGCAAATGTATCTGTGACGGTAATGATTCCGTGCATGATGGGATGGAGGCGGCAGAGGTAGGGGTAGCGGCCGGGAGCCAACCCTGGAAGTGTAAAGCTACCGTTTGGCCGGACGATCCCGGAATCGAATGCGCAGACGTTCCCGTCTTCTAAGCAGCCCACGTGGGTGATTGTATGTTCGGTGGCTGTGGGGTTGTCCCATCTGATGGGGGCTCCGCTGGGTACGATGGCTGACTTTGGGACAAAGTAGGGTGACCCGCTATCGATGATGATGGCGGTGTACGGTGGCGTGGCGGCGGTTGGCCAGGCCGTGAAGAGTCCTAGCGATACGACGGCTATGATGATCCGTAGTCTCATGGTCATTCTCATAGGATCTTTGAATTTTACCATGTCACTTAATGAGGAATGTACTGTCAATTTAGGAAGATTCTTGATTCTTCCCCTTGACGCCGTGGTCTGTTTGTAGGATTCTCCCATCCCGCTGGGAGTCAATGTGGCAGACCCGCATGCAGGATGCTCAAAAAGGCTGTCCTCGTCGAGCATGGCGCGTCGGGTTGGTCGGTTTGTTTGGTTTATCTGGTTGATTTGGTTTATCTGGTAAGTTTCGTTCACCCAAACAAACGAAACAAACCAAATGAACCCTCCTGTTTGAGGTGTGAGTTGCAAGATTCTAAAGGTTATGCTAATTGGAGGCGGCATCAACATCCAACGGGTGAGAGAGGAGAAAATCGATGGCAAAGAACAAGAAGAAGCTGGCGAAGAAGACCCCTGTGAAGGCTAAGGCGAAAGCCAAACCAGCAGCGAAGAAGGCTGCCAAGAGACCAGCGACAAAAAAAGTTGCCAAGAAGGTCGCCAAGAAACCGGCTGCAAAGAGATCCGTCAAGAAAGCGGCTAAGAAAACGACTCAAAAGACTGCCAAACAGCGTCCTGCCGCAGCACCCAAGGTGGCTCAGAAGAAGCAGGTGGCGATAACGGCTCCAGCTCCCGACAAAAAATCCGTGAAGCCGTACATGGATGAGGGGCCTCAGAAATCCCTGTCATCGCAGCCGATGCTGAAAGAGGCTGATCTTGACGAGGAGTTGGTCGAGGATGATGTGGATATCGCCGTTGAGGCAGATGAGGATGTGGAAGAAGAGCTGACCCTAGATGGGGAAGATGAAGATACAGATTTTCCTGACAAACGAGAAGGCCTGCTAGACGATTCAGACGATTACCACACGCACTGAGACCCGCATGGGATGCTGATTCAGGACGACTCGGGTGGGTCGTCTGGATGGATGATGCCATGAATCTGCCTCAGTATCATGGCGCAATTCCTCTATGCGTTTTACCCTCCTATTGAACCCGCATCATTCACGAAGGCTTCTCCTGCACCCGATGACGTATGGCTTGCCTCTCGCCTCGTACCCCTCGCCCCTCGCCGCGCTCCTATTATGAGTCATTTTTTGTTCGTGGCAGGAGCCTTGCGTGAGCGCACCTCGGAGGAAAGCGCCGAGTTGCAACTCGGGCACGGACTCTGGGGGCTCTGCACGGGGCTGATCCGGACGAATCTGCAAACCTATCTCGCTGCTGAGTCCCGGGGGCTTCTGTATGTGCTGAAAGCCGGGCTCTGCGCCGAGTTTCAAATCATGTTACCTGTATTGGACTTCTCCTCGCTAGATGCATTCCTGAGCGACGAGTTGAGAACCGAGGCCCGATTTGGTTTTGTGCGAATCGAAGGGGTGCGCCGATTCAGTTGTTCGTCCGCCGTAAGTCAGGCATTGCTGCTCGACGTGTTGCAGATTGCCGATCAGGCAGAACTGATTCGGCGATTGAAACTAGGCATGCACCGGCTGACGCAAGCAGAATATGCCGCAATCTTGCAGGGAGCGATTGGGTCAGGTGGGTGAGATTGTCTGTCTCGTCTATCTGGTCTGTCTGGTCGAAGAGGTCTGTCTCGGGCGAACTAAATGCACCAGATAAACCAGACAGACGAGATAGACCAGATGAACATTTTTATATTTTCTGGCCTGTCATGAGCTGATACGCCTCATCGATCGTATCGACTTCCTTCACCGTCACATTGAGCTGAAATCCCAATTCGGTCAGGTTCCACCGCGAGTCATGTATCTGCCCGCGTGGAACCAGTATCGTGCGGTAACCTTCTCGTGCGGCGGCGCGAATCTTATCGGGGATACTGCCTACTGGGCCGATCTGTCCTCCCGATTCAACGGTTCCGGTCAGGGCTATACCCCGCTGAATATGCTCGCCCTTGAACAGGGCAATGAATCCCACGGCCATGGCGGCGCCGGCGCTTGGTCCATCGCTGCTGACGGGTCGATACGCCACCCCTTGCACAGAGACAGTTCCGCTATGCTGGATCGTGGGTGTACGTTCAACCGCATAGGCAAAGGCCTGAGACATGGCGCCAAGATGATCGTCCCCTAGCCGCACGCCAGCGAGGAGCCATTGGAGTTGAACGGGATTGGGTTCTGGTTTC
>CAMDRK010000280.1 GCA_945906715.1 Nitrospira lenta | reverse complement strand
ACTGACGTCGCGTGGTGTCTGGCATGCTGACCTCCAATTTCATCATTCTCCCACTTATGGAGGTGTCTGTGAAATCGAGGGAGGGTCAGTGAACCTTGCCGAATTCTTGACGTGTCGATGTGTGAGCACGCCAAAGTACCGAAAGTGCGAAGAGCTTTAGTGGCGAATACTCATATTCCGGTAGGGTCCAGGCGCGGATCACACCACCATGAGTAACGGGTTCGAAAGCGGCTTCTTGCTTGAGAAGTATTCGAATCGCGTAGTCATCCCATGGCTTAAAGAGATTTTCACCATCTTGCGTTACCATAGTCTCATCGTAAATTCCGACCGGGACTTTCTTGGGGAAGGTGTTCGGTGCGTTGCTAACCAATATGCATGGTCCCTCCTCTTGAGGAGGAAGCTCGTAGAATGCTCTTGGTACCACATGGGCTTTTATAGCTTGGCCAATTTTGCCAGTGAGCTTGCAAGTAATCATTACGCCATTCTCGATTCTCTCCGAGGAGTATGGAGAGTGTAAGATGGTTGAGGGACAAAGAAGCAGGGACATTCTATGTTTTCATCCTCGGCCGGTCCATGCCTATGTGTGGCTGTCCTCCAAACACTTCGTCCATCCTCTCCCTCTCTCCTTCTCTCTGGTATTTGGAGGGGAGTGGCCCGATGGTCCTTGACTGCGCGCGTCGAACGAGGGCCTTCTGAGGCCGCGCGTTCCGCGAGCAAAAAGGGCTGTCGGGCCACTCCCTCCGCTCTTGCATCTCAATCTTTCCCACCCGTACAATACCTCCGTAACCCCTTGGCTTTCTGACTGTTTCTTGTCATCCGCGCTAGCGCAAAGGATAAGGCCGGAATGCGGATTGAGTATACGAAGGGCGAGCGGGCTTCGAAGGAGCTGATCATGCTCCATCGTGAAGCCTCCGAAGCCACCAGCGGCCGGAAGATGAAAGTGCTGCTCATCTACCCGCCGGACTGGTTCCCTTCCGAACCCTATCTCAGCCTTCCCTCCCTCACCGCCGTCCTCCGTCAGGCCGGCCATACCGTCATCCAAAAAGACATCAACCTCGAAATGTACGACTGGTACTTCAGTGAGGACTTCCTGAAGAAAGTCCTACGCCGGGTGCCGCAGCAGCTCGATCGGCTCCGCAAGCTGTCCAAGAAGCGCGATCTGAGTGCCGAGGAGATGGATGTGCAGTTGTCCCTCTGTGACTTGACCCGGCAGCGGATCGACGAGCTAATCAAGAAGGCGGAGAAGGCCAAGTCGATTATTCGCGGAGAAGTCTTCTATGAAACCGATAAGTTAGAATGGGCGATTAATGTATTCCGTGAGGTTACGTCAGTGATCTCGCTGGTCTATTTCCCAGCTCGAATCTGTATGCCGCCGATGGAGACGGATCTGTCCTATAAAGTCTTCGTTTCCTCCGAAGTGATGGACGCAGTGAACGACACGCAGGTGAATGTCTACCGTGACGTGTTCGAGCATCTGGTAAAGCCGGTGATCGAGAAGGAGCAGCCGGACGTGGTCGGCATCTCGATCGTGTTGCAACAACAGATGTTCTCCTCTATGACCTTCTGCGCCCTCATCAAACAGCACTTCCCCCACATTCACGTGACAATCGGTGGCAACACGGTCACACGCCTGCGCGATGTGCTGCCTCAGTCGCCGCTGTTCCAATACTTCGACAGTGCCGTGGTCTATGAAGGGGAGACGGCGTTCGTGCAGCTGGTGTCGGCGGTGGGGGCGAAGCAGAGTCTCGCTGACGTACCCAACACTATCTATAAGGATGAGACCGGAGTCCATACCTCGTCGACGAGTTATGCGGAAGATATGGCGACGCTGCCGCCGCCGGACTTCGACGGCCTGCCGCTCCATAAGTACTTCGTGCCGACAAAGATCCTCCCGTATTTGGCGACGAGAGGCTGCTACTGGGGCCGTTGTGAGTTTTGCGACCATGGCGAAGGTTATACGGCTGGCTACCGTACGAAGAAGATTCAGGAGATTCTGGCCGACATCACGTATCTCCGTGACAAGTACGGCGCCAGGCATTTCCATTTCACCGACGAGTCGTATCCGCCTGCGCTCTTTCGAAAGCTGTCGCGCGGGCTGATCGATAGCCAGATGGGCATCGTCTGGACGACGCACATGCGGTTTGAGAAGAGTCTGTTAGAAGATCAAGTGTGGCAGGACGCGAAGGACGCAGGCTGCCGCTATCTCCATTTCGGTTACGAGTCGGGGAACGAGCGCGTATTGAAGCTGATGGACAAGGCGACGACGACGGAGATCATGACGAAGCATTTGCAGCTTACGGCTGACGCAGGTATCTGGAACCACTGCATGGGCTTTTTCGGTTTTCCTGGCGAGACACGGGAGGAAGCCTGGTCCTCGGTAGAATTTCTCGAAGCGAACAAAGAGCATGTCCATTCCCTCGGCTTCGGCACGTTCGACCTGGGGAGGCATAACCCGGTGGCAAAGAACCCTGAGAAATGGGGTGTGACGGCCTACAAGAACCCCGAATGGGACTTGGCGCTCGACTATTACTATACGGTGAAGAACGGGATGAGCATCGAAGAAGCGGAGCGGGTGTTCGAGGAGTTCGAGCGGAATCACAATCCAGGATGGGATTTGCGCCTGTTCATCCGAGAATACATCTTTCTCTACATCGCGCGGTTCGGATTACAGAAATTGCCGGACCTGCAATTCCAAGCCGCCAAGATTGCCGGGCATACGCCGACGCTTGCGGGGAAGATGTAGGAAGACGTAAGGGGTAAGGCGTTAGGGGTTAGGGGCGATGGAACGGTGAGGGGTTAGAGGACGTAAGGGGTGAGGGGTAAGGGGTGATGGAACGGTGAGGCGTTAGGGGCGAGGGTGCGATTCCGGAGTTGCGCCTGACGCCTCACGTTTCACGCCTAACGAACTATGACTGAACTGGTCCACATAGATAGTTTAACTCCGCTGACCAACGGCATACGGAAGCAGTCGAAGGTTATGCTGTTGTTCCCACCTGAATGGGTGCCGACGGCTCCCTATCTGGCCTTGCCCTCTTTGACTGCCGTGCTGCGGGAGGCGGGCCATACAGTAATCCAACGCGACATCAATATCGGGATGTGGGATCACTTCTTCAGCATGGAGTTCCTGATTTGGGTGAAGGCCAGGTTGGGGATGCAGCTCAAGCGACTTCAAGATAAAGACAAGGCCGGAACGTTGACGGAACAGGAAGTAGATCAGAAAGCCGTAGTGGAACAGGCCTATGACGTCGATGTGTTCGATCTGGCCGAGCGCGCTGAAGATGCCAAGCTGATCGTGCGTGGCGAGCGCTTCTACCAGGCAGAGATACTGGAAGGCGCGTTGAACTGCTTCCGTGAAGCGATGGCCTACATTTCCACAGCCTATTATCCCGCGTCGCTCGTCTTCTATCCGATGGAAAGCAATCTGGGCTATCGGCCCGGCGTATCCAAGGAAGTGCTGGCCTGTTTGGACGATGAGCAGGTGAACGTCTATCGGGACCTCTGCAATCAGCTGGTCATGCCGGCGGTGGCAAAAGAAAAACCGGACGTCGTCGGGCTCTCCATCGGCACGCAGATGCAGCTACTTGCAGGCCTGACTTTTTGCAAAATGATCAAAGAGACCTTCCCCCATATTCATGTGGTGGTGGGTGGTAACGTTATCACGCGCCTTCAAGAAGATCTCGCCAAGCACGAGCAGTTCTTCACGGATGTGTTCGACTCAGCGATCCTCTACGAGGGCGAGCATGCGCTGCTCTGGCTCATCGAGGCATTGAATGGCGAACGGGCCATCGCATCCGTGCCCAACTTGATCTATCGCGATGCCTCAGGCATTCACCGGAATCCCGAAGTCTACACCGAAAAGACGACCGCGCTGCCCTTGCCGGACTTTGACGGATTGCCGTTGGACCAGTACTTCGTGCCGGAGCTGATCATTCCCTACCTGGCGACGCGCGGCTGCTATTGGGGCCGCTGCACGTTCTGCGACCATGGCCAGGGCTATTTCGATCAGTATCGTGGCGTACCGGTACAACAAGTCGTCGAACAGATTAAGGCGCTGCG
>CAMDRK010000279.1 GCA_945906715.1 Nitrospira lenta | reverse complement strand
GGGCAAGTTACATTTCGATTTATCGAATGGAAGCCTATGCCGTGGATAAATGATCGAGCCCTTCTCAATGAATTTCTGGAGAGACTGAACAAGATTCCTGGCTTTGGTCTTAGTGCGGAGGATCTCGACAGGAAGCCGAGCAAACAATTGAAGCTCTTGCTAGACCCGATAAATCTTGACCACTTCAAGAACGCTGTACGCTGGTTGAAGCACAAGGCTCTCTCGACTGTAAAATAACCTTGTGCTGGAGAAATAAACCGGAACATTCTGCCTTTTTCGGCACGGTGACCTCGCTTGTGCTGATGTCCTGGCTGGGAGTAGGCTGACCGAGATGGTTGTTCCGATTTTTGGAGGCTCGCTATGGTGGTTGTCGTCCTCCTTCTCCTGCCGCTGCTCTTTTCCGTCACACCCGCGTTTGCCGAACAAGGGTTCGATCCGAAGTACGAGCGCGACTACAACATCTTCAATCCGGCAAACAAATATGCCCCGGACAACCCCCTAAACCCCGCACAGACATATGCGCCAGACAATCCCTTCAACCCTGCAAACCGCTATGATCCCAGTAATCCGGTTAATCCAACGAATCGGTACAGCCCCAATAACCCGTTCAATCCCGCGAACCAATACAATCCGAACAATCCCCTGAACCCCGCCAATCGCTACAATCCCAACACACCGTTCACTCCTCTGAATCGACCTTATGGTTCTGATCGATAGGCGGAGTCACCAGACATTCTTCGTACCACATCCTTTCGCATTCTTGTGGTAGCCACGGCATGGACCGACCGGCTAACACCTGCGAGGCGCACCGCTCGCGCCAGTAGAGCTGTCATTCCCGCTGCTTGGACCTCTCCGGCACGCCGGCGACGGCCTCTTCCTCCGGTTTCCTCCGTGAAATGTACATTGGCTCTCCTCTTACTGTGCGAGAGCCAACTTCATTTCAATAAAGGAGGAAACAAGATGGCTACCAACAAACAACCCGCGAACCAGCTGCGATTTGGCAACATCAAAGCGACGATCTGGGAGAACACCAGCGAGAAAGGTCCATTCTTCGCAACGACCTTCTCCCGCCCGTTCAAGGATCAGTCCGGAGCATGGCGCAATGGGACCTCTTTCGGTCTCAATGACCTCGAAGCCCTTATGACCGTCGCGCGTGAAGCCAAGGAGTGGATCGCCGCTCTAACCTTGAAGCGCTGAGCCGCTTCCATGGGAAGCCTCCGGCCCTCCAGGGGCTTCCTTCAAAACGATCGAAAACACGCTACTTGCTGGTACGTTAAGCAGGGGAATGGCTAGGACACGGCGCCATCCTAGAACCAGGCGTCGCATGAACACCGAGAGGTGGCCTGTTCTCAACAGGCTACTGCTTTGTGTTGGTAGTCTCTGGAATGCTAGCAAGGTCATAGCTCGTGCTGCGGCCACCTTCAGGATTTCGGACAAGTATGCCGTGCTCAACAAGAGCCAAGATGTCACGCAAAGCGGTGTCATGGGAGCTTTTTGCGAGCTTCGCCCACTTGGATGTTGTGAGTTTCCCCTCGAAGCCGTCGAGGAGCCGGTTCAGCACAAGACGCTGGCGGTCGTTTATTGACACATCCGCGAATGTTTCCCAAAAGCGCGCTTTGGAGAGGACAGTCGAGAGCGTGACTTGCGCGCCTTCAATGGCGCGGCCCAGGCACCCCAGGAACCACTCCATCCAGAGCGTGATGTCCATCGTTCCCTTCTGTGTTGTCTCCAGGACATCGTAATAGGCGGTGCGCTCCTGTCGGATTTGCGCCGACATGCTGTAGAAACGCTGCATACTCTTTTCTGAGCGCGCGAGCGCCATATCAGTAATAGCCCGGGCAATGCGACCGTTGCCGTCGTCGAACGGATGAATCGTGACAAACCAGAGATGAGCAAGCCCAGCCTTCGAGACCCAATCAGTTTCCGTGCGTTCATCAAACCAATCGAGGAACGCCTGCATCTCTTGGTTGAGCTTTTCGGCGACCGGTGCTTCAAAATGCACGCGCTCCCGGCCGATGGGCCCTGAGACGACTTGCATAGGACCGCTGCTATCATCGCGCCAGGCGCCAATCCTGATTCGCTTCATCCCGCTCAGACTCGTCGGAAACAAGGACGCATGCCACCCGAACAGCCGTTCTGCCGTGAGTGGTTGCTCGTAGTGGCCCGTGGCGTCTAGCATCATGTCAACGACTCCCTCCACATTCCGGTCAACGGGCCTCAGGCCACCAACGTCCATGCCGAGACGGCGTGCAATTGATGAACGGACCTGTTCTGCGTCGAGTTGTTCCCCCTCGATTTCGCTGCTCTTGAGCACATCCTCCGTTAAGGTTTTGAGGACCGCTTCCTGACGCAGCTTGAAGCCGAGCGCTTCCATTCGTCCTAGTAAACGGCCTTGTTCGTGGCGAACAACGGACAGGTGTTCGCTGAGACGGTCTCGATCCCAGTGAAACCTTGGCCAGTCTTGATGGTTGTGTATGTAATGACTCATTCTACGCACCTATTGCGTAGATTATGAACATCATTCAACGAAAAGTCAATATATTATACGCATATAATGCGTCGAATAATGAGGCTAATCGACGCATTACAAAGATTGTGCTCATTCCAGACTGTCTCAACCGAGGGATTCACCCCAAAGTGGACTGACCCCCAGATTGCGACACTCGAAACGAGCACACGTGGCACAGTCAGGGGGGAGCGCAATGGGACCTCGTTCGGTCTCAATGACCTTGAGGCCCTGCTCACCGTGGCGCGTGACGCCAAGGAGTGGATTGCCGCTCACGTCTTAAAACGTTGAGCTTCTTCACTGGGAAGCCTCCGGTCTTCCGGGGGCTTCCCTTGCAGTTTAACGAAGTTTTCAATGAAGCTAGCCATTCACCAACCAAGAGGAGACCAACACCTATGAGTCTGATGCACAAAACCGACGAGATTCAACAAGCAGCCAGCATTCTCGATGGATTGACCGATATCATTGCACGGAAAGTGGCAGGGCACCTTGGGGCAGAACTCAAGAAACTTTATGCGACGGAATATGTCTCCGACACCTTACCCACTGCGACCATTCCATCAACCCCAGTGAAAGCTCACGGGAGCTTGTGGTCGCTCACTGAGCTGGCTGCCGATTCAGGCATTCAGAAGGGCACCTGGTATAAGTGGATCAATCAGCGGAAGGTTCCAGCTGTGCGTCTCGGCCGATCAGTCCGAGTCCGGGACGAGGATTATCGTAAGCTCATCCAGAGATCTCTACGCCCAGAAATCCATCGCTAGTGTCTCTTTGACAGGCAAAATCTTGCGGGCGTGTCCTTAAACCCTGCAACATTTCCTGGCTCCACACTACGCACAATATGGATCTTAGAAATCTAGTGGCTGGGTCTCCAAAGATCAGAAGATTGAGGAACATCCTGCGATCGAGATCGGACTTCAGAGCAGCGGTTTGGGAACATGTTTCTGCGACAGTGCCCAGGTCCGCTATAACTCGCGGGCATGCATCAAATGGTGACGCTTACTTTTTCTCTTCGAGCCAATCTTCTAAAAGACTCCGTAACACGCTGTAATCTCCCTCGTCAGCTTTCTTCAATGCGGCGATGTATTGTCTTCGAATTACATCGCCTTGAGCGAGGCGATGAATTTGCGGCCACTTCGGCAACGGATGGGCACGTGAGTGCAGAAAAATATCTGTCATCAGTCGGGCATGCCGACCATTCCCATCCTTGAACGGATGTATCTTGGTCAACCGATGGTGAAGTCGAGCCGCTATTTCTAGCACTGGCATTGGTGATGTACCGGAGTTCCATAGCAAGAAATCTCCACACACGAGTTGTATTTGTTCAGGGATATGATGGGGCTCAACGCCGATGCTTAGTCGGATCGTTCGATATTTTCCGGCCCAATCCCAGATCCCCCCAAACATGTCATGATGGACTTTGCGGACAAACTCGTCTGTAAGCCATTCAGATTCGCGGCTTTTCTTTCGGGCTCGATGCACATGCTTGGTCGATGCCTTGTCAATCGCCTCTGTTTCAGCTGCATTGATTTCGTCGCGGGAACTTTGGCTGTGTAGGAGCAAGC
>CAMDRK010000278.1 GCA_945906715.1 Nitrospira lenta | reverse complement strand
CTGTTGCTGGGTGAGCAACAGGGACAGGCAGAGGATCTTGCGCCGAAGGCTCTGGTAGTTCCCGCTCATCAGGCTGAGCGGCATCTGAAGAATATTCGTCAGTTGACGGTGGGCCGGCAGAATGCCGAAGCCTACTTTTCCTTCAGCGGAACCAAATTGATTTTCCAGTCCACGAACGATTGGGTGAAAGAGACCTCCGCGGCCCCGCTCAAACCGGCCGCCGCTGGGTTGGGATGTTATCAGATGTACGTGATGGACCTGGACAGCGACCGTGTTCGATTGGTGAGCACGGGCGCGGGCGCCACCACGTGCGGATACTTTTTCCTGGGGGATCGCCGCCTGCTCTACTCGTCGACCCATGCGTCGGGGCCGAACTGTCCGCCGAAGCCGAAACGGGAGGGGGCCTACCGTTGGGCGTTGGACGATTACGATATCTATGCCGTGAACATTGACGGCCAGGAGCTGCAGCGGCTGACCTCCACGCCGGGCTACGATGCGGAAGCGACCATATCGCCGGACGGCAAGACGATCGTCTGGACGTCCGTGAAAGACGGAGACTTGGATCTCTATGCGATGAATCTCGATGGTTCGAAGCCTCGGAGGCTGACGCACGAAATCGGCTACGACGGCGGAGCGTTCTTTTCGCCTGACAGCAAGCGCATCGTCTATCGGGCGGCGCATCCCACCGATCAGGCAGAGACCGACAAGTATCAGGACTTGCTCAGGCAGGGTCTGGTGGAGCCGGGGCAACTTGAAATTTTCGTCATGAACGCCGATGGAAGCGGGCAACGGCTAGTCACATCGAATGGCGCCTCGAATTTCTCGCCGTTTTATTTTCCCGACGGCAAACGGATCATCTTTTCATCGAATATTGAAACGAAGGGCGAGGGAGGCCGGCCCAGCTTTCATCTCTATCTGATCGGTGACGACGGAGCCGGGCTCGAACGGCTTACGTTCGATGGACAATTCAACAGTTTTCCCATGTTCTCTCCGGATGGTACCAAGCTGGTTTGGGTCTCGGATCGACAGACCAAAGTCCCTGGTGAATTTAATGTTTTTCTCGCCGACTGGGTACCGTAAGACGGTGATGAGTGATCAGTGATGGGTGATCACATAAGCCAAGACCGCGACCCTGTCTCGATTACCCCGCACCCCGCACCCCGCACCCCGCACGTATCTGTATGGTTGCGTAGCCTTGCACCGCTGCTTTTTTCCTGTGCCGCTCTCATCCTTACGTTTGTGGGATTATTTGAGTGGGATGTACCGCTGACCAGGTTTGTCCGCTCCCTCTACCCCCCGCCCGGCTCTGAACCCAACCCCTGGCTGATCCAGTTTAGCAATATCGGTGACCGTCTCGGCAAGGGGGAATCCCTGGTGATCCTGAGCCTCGCGCTGCTGGCGGTTGGGTATGGATTGAAACATCCGCAGTGGAAAGATGCAGGCTGGCAGAGCCTCATTGCGCACGGTCTTGCCGCACTGAGCGCCAATATTTTAAAACATGCCATCGGTCGCCCTCGCCCAAAGTTCATGCATGCCGGCAACCTCGAACTCTCTCCAGTCAGCGGAAGCGGATGGGACTCATTCCCGTCCGGGCATGCGGCGGCAGCGGTCGCGGTTGCAACCCTCTTGGCCATAAGGTTCCCGCGAGTGAGATGGCCTATCCTTGCTGCGGCAGTGGCCATCGCCGCCAGCCGAGTCATTCGCGGATCTCACTATCTGACCGACGTGGCGGGAGGAACGGCTCTCGGCTGTATCATGGGGATGGTTGCAGCCTATTCCTGGCGTGAATGGCGTCCCTCGATTGGAATGGCTGTCTGTCGGATGACGCCATTTTTTGTGGCGACGCTCGCATTCGTCTGGACGATCGTGCATCTCCCGTCGGAAGCTTGGCCGTTCCAGCAGCTTGTGTGGGGTGGTCTGTTGCTTACCCTGGCAGGACTCGTGGGCCATGTCTTGTGGAGGGTGCGATGGTCACGGTGTCCGGCTTGGCTGTCCGGTTCACTGGCTCGCGGGCTCGTGGGATTGGGGATAGGGATGACGACCGGTTCTCTGTTTGTCACGACCGCTGTGCTGCTCGTCTGTGTTGCCCATTGGCTGGATGGGCTTTCTGGCCAGGGTGAGTCTATGGCGGAGAGTCATGGGGGGCTACGGACGGCTATGACAGAGGGTCTGTTTGTCGCAGCTACGCTACTGGTGCTGGTGGCGAGCTATGCCTTGAAAGGTATTGTGCCGATGTAGCCTGGTCTGTCTCGTCTGTCCGGTCTATCTAGTCTATCTGGTGTCTGATCGAACCAGACAGACCGGACAGACGAGATAGACCAGATCAATGGCCGAGGATGGTGGGCGGCGGCGATGGCGGGGCTGCACCTTCTGGAATCGTCACCATCGGTTGGTTGGCCAGCAGCACGTATCCATAGCGTTTCAAGATGGGGACCAGCCCGATTGCCTCCGCCGGCAATTTTGACTGTGCGCTTTCTGGCAAGAGAATCATCACTTTCGTCGACTCTTTCAGGGCCGCCCGTATCTTGTCCTCCTCCCCAAAGGGGACGAAGAGCGTCTTGCGTTTCGCGTAAAATACGGACGATGGTCTTACGGTGCCATAGGCAATGAATTGATCCTGGCGATCCAAGTTCAGTCCTGCGGCATAGGCGAGTTCCTGCGGTGGCGCGATCACATATCGATTGATGTGCGGAACTGCGATCACGATGACAATCAGAACCAGACCGGCCAAGGTTCCCCCAGCTGCCCAGAAGGCTCCGCCGCGCCGTTCGTCATTCAATCCAAGGTATCCCACCAACGTCATCCCGAGTAACAACAGGGCTGCAATCAGATAGGGACCGCTGCCGAGATCTACCTGCCCGGCCAAGGGGAACTCCCGCACCATTTTGGAGGCGTAGGTGTTGTAGAGCGTGGGGAGGCAGGCAAAGGCGATTGCCAAGAGATATCCCACTCCCATCATGAGATGTATGGACCCCCGAATCCCTTTCGTCGCCGGATCGCTCAGGCACCGGGACCAGTAGGAGGCGGTCAGCAGGGCGGCGGCAGGAAACAATGGACCAATGTAGTGGGGCAGGCGTGTCGCAGAGGCCGTGAAGAAGATGAAGGTGCCCACAAGCCATAAGGCCGCAAAGAGATCAAGTTCTCGAATCGGGGTAGAGGGGTGAGGGAGATCAGATTGGGGTAGAGGGGTAGGGGGGTAGCGGGATATTTCCCCGCGGTTCCGCCAATCTTTGAATGCGAGGTAGAGCGGAACAGGAAGGAGCGCGCTCCAAGGAAAGAAGGCTAAGAGCAGGACCGGGAAATAGAAGAAGATGGTGCCCTGGTGTCCTTCCATCGGACTGAGGAATCGGCCGATCGTATGGGCCTTCGCGCCTGAGGCATAGGCGTCGCCATGTACGAGGAACATGGCCGCATACCAAGGGGCGGCGAGCAGAATGAACAGCAGGGTGCCTGCAAGGGGAACTCCCTTCTGCCAATAGTCCCGCCACCGGCGCGTCCAGGTGAGGTAGAGTGCCGCGACAATGAGGGGCACGGCAAATCCGACCGGACCCTTCGTCAGCGTGGCGAGCGCCATGCCGATATAGAACATCCAGACCCATCGACGGGCACCGCCTGTTCCATGCAGGCCCAGCCAAAATCCATACAGTGATGCCGTGGTAAAAAAGATCAAGACACTATCAGTCAGCGCCATGCGCCCGAGTCCAAGGATTTCCAAGTTGAGCAAGAGCATCAATCCGCCGAAGAGCGCGACGGTTCGATCGCGCTGGTGCACAAGAAACAGGTAGTGCATGAGGATCAACCCCACGCCGAAGAGGGCCGAGGGGAATCGTGCGCCAAACTCGTTAGATCCGAACAGACGATAGGATTGTTCCATCAACCAATAGAGCAATACCGGCTTTGCGACGCGCAACTCACCGTTGAATGTCGGGGTTAGGCGATCCCCCGACTCGAACATTTCGCGCCCGGCCTCGGCATTCCGTCCCTCGTCACGGTCTGTCAGCCCCATGTCGCCGAGTCCCAAGAAGAACAACAGCCCCGACAGGAGGAGGAGGGCCAGAAGGAGCAGGGCATGGGGAGA
>CAMDRK010000277.1 GCA_945906715.1 Nitrospira lenta | reverse complement strand
TGGCTTTGTGTTCGTCCTGCTCCGTCATCTCAGACCTCCGGAACTCACGGATGGATACGGACCAGTTCGGCGCGCAGAGGCGACCAGCGTGCTGGCTATCTGTGGCTGACTGGCAAAATGTACGTGAGTATAGAGCGCCAGCGTGTTGCCCACAATGAGCCCATCTGAGCCCTTCGACTCCCCCCGTGCATCGCGGAGTGCACAGGCATAGTCGAGCCTTCCATTTGGAACCAGTGTGGAGTAATGGAACTCGTGCCCACGCGCGCTGGCGCCAGTGGCGCCGAGTATGCAATCTTGCGAAACCTCCATCGTTCTGTACCCCATAGTCAGACCCTGCTGTTGCATCACTGCTTCTGCAGGAAACAGCCCGACCATCTTATGTGAAGTGCCGGCGAAGTCGCGAATGGCTTGTGTCAGATACATCATCCCGCCACATTCCGCGTAGATCGTCCCACCCCGCTCAGCAAATTTTCTGATTGCCGTTCGCATGGTGACATTACTAGCCAACCACTCGCCATGCAGCTCCGGATAGCCCCCGCCAAGGTACAGCATATCCACGTCCGGCAGCACCTGATCGTTCATGGGCGAAAATCTCACCAATTCCGCCCCCTCTGCTTCAAGCAACTCAAGATTGTCGGGATAGTAAAAGCAAAATGCCTGATCGAACGCGACTCCCACTTTAACCGTAAGGCGTGAGGCGTCAGGCGTCAGGCGAGGGGCAGCAATCTCATCACCCCTCACGCCTAACCCCTTACCCATTACGTCTTCCGGGGCCGACCTCGCAAGTGCCTCAATTCGATCCAGATCGATCGTTTCTTCTGCTGCCTTCGCGAGGCGACCGTAGAGTTCGCCTGTCCCCTGCTCCATCGCCGTCACCAGTCCGAGATGGCGGTCTGAAATTGTTACTGCTGGATCCGGACGCAAATACCCCACCACGATCACATCGGTCTCTTGCTCCACTGCGTCCTTGAGAAGCTTGTAGTGGCCTTCGCTGTTTACCCGATTGAACAGCACCCCCGCCACCCGTAATGCCGGATCGAACTTCGCATACCCCGACACCATGGCAGCAACGGAGCGAGCCATGCCGCTCCCATCGACGACGAGCAGCACCGGTGCATCCAGTTGCTTCACCAGTTCAGCCGTACTCCCGATCTCGTTCACCGGCGAACTGCCGTCGAACAGCCCCATCATTCCCTCTATAATGGAGAGGTCCGCGTCAGCTGAAACACGTGTAAAAACCTCGCGATTGATCGCCTCCCCCAACATCCAGCCATCCAGATTCCGAGACGGACGTCCGGTCGCAGCGCTGTGATGGCCGGGGTCGATAAAATCAGGCCCAGCCTTGAATGGTTGCACCTGGCGGCCCCGAGCTTTCAGGGCCGCCAAGATCGCCAAGGTGGCCGTCGTCTTGCCGACACCGCTATGGGTGCCGGCGATGACCAATCGAGGAATGGTCATACAACTCTGTTACTTGGCATCGTAATTCATCCTCAGACCGAAAAAGATGGATCGCACCGGAGTGCCAAAAAGCAGGATCTCTTCGTACTTCTCATTGAAGATATTGTCGACTCGAACGTATGTCTGTACACGGCTTGTCACATCGTAGCTTGCGGAAATATTCCACACGTCGAATGCCCGCATTGACTGTAGATTATTCACATCGTTGAACCGTGATCCCACGTATCGTCCTTCTAAATTGATCCTGACTGGATCGATCGGCTGATAGCTGATGATCATGCTCCATTGATCGACCGGTATGCGTGCCACTCGATTACCTGGTTGCTGCTGGAGATCCCTAGTCAGCGTATTGGTGTATTGGGCTTGCACATCGAGGCTTTTAATCCAGGGCACATCTCTCACCACGGCATACTTCATACTGGCCTCCCATCCCTTTGTACTCACCGCGCCGATGTTCTGCGCGCAGAAGGCCGCAAAAGGACCGAATGGGGAGAGGCCGCACACCGCTAAACTTTCCTGCGCAACGATCATGTCACGGTAATGGTTCCAGAAAAATCCCCCGCTGAGGGTGAGGCGGTTGTCCAATAAATATTGGTCCACTCCAATGTCCATACTCTGACTCTTTTCAGGTTTCAGAGCTGGGTTTCCAAAATTTGGGAAATACAATTGATTGAACGTTGGAGCGCGAAAACCTGTGGCATAACTGCCTCGAAGCTTGGTGCCGGTTTCTTGATGGAGATACCCGGCCGTAGTTCGATAGGTCGTCGCGCTGCCAAAGACGTTATATTCATCCTGCCTCACACCTGCCGTCGCAAACACTCGATCCCAGAGATTGAGTTGGGCTTGTGCGAAGCCAGCATGGCTGGAAAGCACCTTGTGCGGAATATCCAAATTATTCGTGAGGAGATCGCGATTTTCTCCTTGTTGGTTGCGAAACTGATACCCGGCAGTGAGTAAGAGGGGCTTGCCGATCTGAAAATTGTGTTGCCACTCGACTCGATTTGCCAATGTATCGATCTGTGATCGAAAGGCAAACGTCGGAGAAACCACCCCCGTTTGCACGTTCCGCTGAGTCGTCCCCGAAAATGTTTCGGAGTCCTCTGTTTGACGAGACACAGTCAGTGCTTGGTTCCACCATGTCGTAATCGGCTGACTATATGAGGCGCTGTACACAAACTGCTGGCTGTTGGTGAACGCTCCCAGCGTATCGAAGCCGGGGCCAAACCCGCCGTCAATATTGGTCCTTCCCTGCAAGAGGCGAAAATTGAAGTCGAGCCGCCCTTCATGAGGCAGCGCAATCCCAAGCCGTGCCGACGTTTGCCAGTTATGAAACCCGTCTCGTTCTGATGCGCCCCGGCGATAGTTGACCGCTGAGAATCCAGTATAGTCCCAGCGAGAAAGAGCTACGCTGAAATCAACAGGCCCTGTTTTGCCGGATACTTGTCCGCCCTCTCGAATGGACGAGAACGATCCGTACTCAGCGAATGCGCTTGCCGATAGCGGGCCGGTACCCTTCTTCGTGGTGATATTGATCACACCACCCATCGCGTCCGCACCCCATAACATACTCTGGGCGCCGCGCAGAACTTCGATACGCTCGATGTTGTCGGTGGTCAAATTGGCAAAGTTAAAATTGCCCAGCGTGCCGCTGTTCATAATCGCGCCGTCGATCACCACCAGCACCTGATCGGAATTGCTCCCCCGGATGCGCACCGACGAGGCCGTGCCTGGCCCGCCACTCGAGAAGACCGTCACTCCCTGGCTGAGGCGGAGCGCATCCACAACCGTCTTCACGTGCCGACGCTCCAGTTCCTCGCCTGTAATGACTTCCACCGCGCTGGTCAATTGGGTGACCGGAACCGGCGTCTTCGTTGCGGAGATAACCACCTCTCTGGTTTCAAGAATTGGTTCAGTTTTGGCGGGCTCTTCACCGAATGCTGTCACAGACCACATGACGGAAAAACTGAGAAACGCGCACACGGAGAACAAGACGGATCGATACCGGTTACCAGAACACATAACTAACCTCCCTTTGACTCGAAGGGTTGTGTAGAAACATCCGTCAGCTGGGTGTCCTGACTCGCGGATCGTCGTGTTTCTGCGCCTTCCCATGCGCCAATGCGCACAGTGGCACTCGTGCAGAATTACTCCCCGCTTACAGTGGCGGCACCGTGATGGCTTTGCACCATCTTCCCCGTTGCTGACAGCCTTTTCCTAAAACTCCCTCTCTGATTGTGACAACATGTACCCCTGGTTTATTTTGCAATGAAGAGTGGGGTACATCCTCCTCATTGTTGCGAAACTCGTCATTCGTCCATCATCACTCGTGTATACGAGTAAAACCAGGCTCATTCCCAAGGTCTTCCGATCGACCAATGTCGATTGACTGTCTTCCAGCCAAGCACTGTCGCCAAAAAATCATGCGCCAAGGTACTCTGCTCGATAGGCAGTAGATAGCGGAGTCATGGTGGTGAAGTTCCAATCGAATATCAGAACAGCAGATTGCTCGGAGGCATGTGAAAGCAGGCGTCTCCCGTTCTTCACCACCAGACTCTGAGCCTTCCAAAAATCGAGCGTCTTCTCGGCCCCGGTTCTGTTACACACAATCAGCGGCAGCCCAGTCT
>CAMDRK010000276.1 GCA_945906715.1 Nitrospira lenta | reverse complement strand
ATCCTGAAGGTTTGGCCCGCGTCATTGCGAATCGCATTCTTGCCCGATTCGGGTCACAAACCGGGTTACTCGGATCAGGACGGATCGGAGTCAATTGGGAATTGCAAGAATCAGCCGGCGCTCGACATTACCTCGTACGGGAACTCCGTAGCGGCTTGCCTGCCGAGAAAGCGGGCCTCAAGGTTGGCGATAGAGTCGTCGCCTGCAACGGCGCGGCACTGGGGACCGTTACTTCTGATCGTGAGGCTAAGCGACTATGTAGGGTGGATGCAGGGCAGGCATTGAAACTCGACATCAGGCGCGCCGGTTCTCCGTTGGAGTTTGTCGTCATAGCGGAAGCGAGACCGGGACTGTGAAACAACAATTTCAGGAGCCAGTATTGCTCGTAGCTGCCACGAGCGCGCTTGCCAGGAATCGTCTCGTATGAGACCCCGCTACCTTTGCTGTCTGTTCCGGTCGTCCTTCTGCCACGAACAGTAACGATCGGACGTTACCGATCATGACGCGATGTGAGTTGGGCGAAGCTGAGCGTCTTGCCTGCCTTGACGTTGGCGAGGCCCTTGATCGCTTCTTCCAGCAGTCCGAGATGGATGTGTTCTCGTTCCAGCCGGTGGTAATAGTCCAAGCGGTTTGGGTTGATGAGCGCCGCGCAGCTGCTTCCGTTCTTGGTAATGAGTTTCTCTCTCCCTGTTGTCTGTACTTCGTCGCACAGTTCTGTGAGCTTCGCACGTGCCTGATTTAGCGAGATGATGTCTTGGGGTGTAAATGTCATAAAGTGTTGTGGCCGTTAGGGGGCTACGACTTTGAGGCTCGGCACTTTGGTGGCAATACGCCGAAACTCCAGCACGTTGCTTGTCACGACCGTGGCGCCGATTTCTCGTGCCGTGAGGGCAATGAGTATGTCATTCATGGGTCCAAGACGGTCGGTCAATCCTGAGGCGTTCCCATACATGGTTCGAAAGAGCCGTCCGGCAAGATCGAGGCTTGTCGGTGTGAGACCGAGGATGCGTCCTGATCGGAATGCCTGATGGAGCTGGTCTACGGCCTTCTTGCGCTTAGGGGTATCCGCGCCAAGCCGAAGTTCGAGCAGTGCCACAGCAGAGATGAATCGAACAACGGTTCCATGACCACCCAAGACCCATTCGGCATGCATCCCGGCACGGAGAAAATCGATCAGGATGTTGGTGTCGAGCAGAACTTTTCCGCCTATTGGTAAGGCCATGGCCGCTCGTCACCCTTCAATGCCCCCTTTAGTGGGCGCAAGGCCTTGCTGAGCCGCTGCTCATCGACGAGGAGCGACAGCGCCTTGTCGATTGCTTCCTGTTCGGAGACGACTCCAAAGTATCGCTTCGCCGCATTGATCTTCCGCTGGTCCAGCACGAGATGCTTGGGTTTAAGTGCCGCGCCCATGGTGCCTCCATTATGTACATGACTTGTACATAGAGTATATGCGGCTAGGACCAGAAACGGCAAGAGTTCGCGCGTCATCAGGAACGCTACTGAGCTTGTTCCGATAAGACCTTCGAGAGGAATCGTCCAGTATAAGACGCTGCCACCTTCGCCACCTGCTCCGGCCTTCCTTCTGCTACGATCTGCCCGCCTGCCGCGCCGCCTTCTGGGCCTAGGTCGATAATCCAATCGGCGCTCTTAATCACATCGAGATTATGTTCGACCACTACCACGGAGTTGCCGCTGTTCACCAGCTTCTGCAGCATCGCCAGGAGTTTCTTGATGTCTTCGACGTGCAGGCCAGTGGTCGGCTCGTCCATGATATAGAGTACATTAGGGGACAGGCTCCGGCTCTGCCGGTGCCTGTCCCCGTCTTGAAGAAAGGGGACAGACCCCGACAGAAGGGGGTCTGTCCCCTTGGACAGTCCCCTGGCTGCGATCAACTCTGCCGCTATTTTCAGTCGCTGGGCTTCGCCGCCTGAGAGGGTCGTGGCGGCTTGGCCAAGGCGGAGATGGCCGAGTCCGATGGACGAGAGGAGGTGGAGTTTTTCGGCAAGCTTGGGTGAGCCGCTAAAAAATCCCAGCGCTTCTTCAGCTGTCATTTGCAGCACATCGTGGATCGTTTTCCCTCGATAACGAATGGAGAGGATATCCGGTTTGAATCGCTTTCCGTCGCAGGCTTCGCAGGTGGCATAGATGTCTTCGAAGAAATACATTTCCAGTTTTTCGACGCCGCTCCCTTCACATCGGTCGCACCGGCCTCCGGTGGTATTGAAGGAGAAATGGCCTGGCGTGAGCCCGCGCCGGAGCGCATCGCGCTCAGAAGCAAAGAGAGAGCGAACTTCATCGAACGCTTTCAAGTAGGTGATCGGGTTCGAACGCGGCGTTCGACCGATCGGTTCCTGATCGATGAGCTTGATGCCGGTCAGATGTTCGATGCCCTTAATTGCGCGAAACTTCCCTATCGGCAGCGACTCGACACGAAAGGCGCGAGCCACGGCGCGATAGAGTGTGTCTTCAACCAAGGTGCTCTTGCCCGACCCTGACACGCCGGTGATGCAGACCAACATGCCGAGCGGAATTCTGACAAAAAGATCCTTGAGGTTGTTCTCGCAAGCTCCTGCTATAGCAATGAAATTTCCGTTTCCTCTTCGCCGTGACTGTGGGATCGAAATTTCATCTTCACCGCGCAGATAGCGCGCCGTGATCGATCGTCGATTTGCGATGAATTCCTGTTGCGGCGCCGCACAGATTACCTCGCCGCCCTTCTCTCCGGACAAGGGCCCCAATTCGACAAGATAGTCGGCTGCCATCATCATCTGACGATCATGCTCGACGACGACCACGGTGTTGCCCTGAATTGCCAGCTCTCGCAAGATGCCGGCGAGCGTGGCCGTGTCACGTGGGTGGAGGCCGATGGTCGGTTCGTCGAGGACATAGAGCGTGCCGACCAGGCGGGCGCCGAGTTGATTGGCCAAAGCTGCCCGTTGGGCCTCTCCTCCCGAGAGTGTGCGGGTCTGGCGTGAGAGAGTCAGATAGCTGAGGCCCACGCGGAGGAGAAAACCGAGTTTGGCCGTCAGTTGCCGGAGCAGGTCGCGGGCGATCTGTTCTTCATAGGAAGAGAGAGTAAGGGCTGTGACCCAGGCGGCAGTGGCTTCGATCGTCAGTTCAGACAGCTCATGAATATCCATGCCCGCGATCTTCACATAGCGCGCGTCTGGTCGGAGTCGAGTTCCCTTACAGCTAGGGCAGGAGACCGGCGTCCGGTAGCGGCTGAGCATCACGCGTACGTGTAGTTTGTAGCGCTTCCCTTCCAAATACTCGAAGAATTGTTGCACGCCCTCCATCTTGCCTTCACCTTGCCAGAGCATCTGCTGGATATTCTGGGGAAGGTCTTTGTAGGGGGCGGTGAGGTCGGTCCCACGCCGTTTCATGGAGAGCAACATTTGCTTCTGCCACCAATCGCCGCTGGGTTTACTCCAGGGTTCGATGGCGCCTTGGGCCAGCGACTTGTTGTGGTCGGGAATGACGAGGTCAGGATCGTACCGGAGAATATTGCCGAACCCTTTGCACTCCGGACAAGCGCCGAGCGGATGGTTGAAGGAAAAGAGGACAGGCCGAATCGGTTCGAACGTTCTGCCGCATTGTTGGCAGCGAAAGTCCGTGCTGTAGGTGCGGGGGCCCTGGTCGATGACCTCTACGCGGCAGAGGCCCTCGCCCTCACGAAACGCGGTTTCGGCTGCTTCGACGAGACGGGATCGGTTGTCTTCCCGGATCACCAACCGATCGAGGATGACATGAAGATGGTCCGGCCTGATTTTGGGAAGGGTATGGATCTCGTGGAGGTCGAGAACCTCCTTGTCGCACTGCACTCTGGTATAGCCGCGGAGCAACAGCGACTGAAGAAAGGCCTGGTCCTGTTTCGGCGCCGGGGTTTTGACTGGAAAGAGGATCATCGCTCGTGCCTCGGGACAATGGGTCAGGAGGTCGTCGGCGACGCTGCTGGGGTGAAAGCTGCGCGCGTCGATGGCGCAATCGGGGCAGACAGGATGGCCCACCTGGGCGAACAGGAGCCGCAAGAGGTCGGCAATCTCGGTCGTGGTGCCGACCGTCGAGCGGGCGGTGCGGATAGGGTTTTTCTGT
>CAMDRK010000275.1 GCA_945906715.1 Nitrospira lenta | reverse complement strand
GTTCTCGTGACCGCCAATGTACTGGACCTGATCGGCAACCATGGCGTGAACCTGATTTTGGATGTCACGGGTGACCCGGAGATGGAAACCTATTTGCATGCGCACAAACCTCCCGCCGCAAACATCCTCAGCGGATCGGCCTCCCGCTTGTTGTGGAAACTGATTCAGCATGAATCCAAACTCGAAGCCGAACTCCTCCAGTCAGAAAAGCTGGCGGGAATCGGCTCGTTTGCCGCGGGAATCGCACATGACATTAACAATCCCCTGCAACTCATTTTGGGCCTGGCGGAAAATCTTGCTGAGGAACAGGACCTGACCGCCGTCCATGAACAGGCCAGAGACATTATTGAAGCCGTCAAACGGACAAGTGCCATCTGTCGGGATCTTACCCGCTATTCACGGCGCGCATCCCCGCACGAGGATGTGCCGGTCTCTGTAAACGACAAGCTGGACGAGGCGTTGAAAATTGCACGCTACGCATCGAGTTTTCACGATATCGAAATGCTCAAACAGTACCAGCCAGGCGCCACCGTCAAGGGCAATCCGGATGAGTTACTCCATGTCCTCGTCAACCTCATCACCAATGCGGTCCATGCCATGGAGCGCGGCGGCGGCACACTGACGATCGAGACGATCGTCCACGACGGGCAGGTCGACGTCCGAATCTCCGATACGGGATGCGGCATTGCCCCGGACAGCATCCATGAGATTTTCGAGCCGTTCTTTACGACGAAGGCCCCCGGCAAAGGTACAGGGCTGGGACTCTATAACGTCAAAACCATCGTCAATAAAATGCACGGCATCATTGCCGTCGACAGCCGAATCGACCAGG
The DNA here is from genome assembly GCA_945906715.1 of Nitrospira lenta. GTDB lineage: Bacteria > Nitrospirota > Nitrospiria > Nitrospirales > Nitrospiraceae > Palsa-1315. The sequence goes on along the minus strand of CAMDRK010000275.1, from coordinate 3,274 downwards.
GAACGACCTTTACCTTGACCTTCCCCAACGCCAAGCCGGCAGGACAAGGATCACTGTGATGAATCCCGCAAGTCCTGCGTCTCGCGCAGAAACGAGGTGGGGACTCCAACTCAAACTGATTCTGTCCATGTTGCTCGTGGGAATCGTGCCCCTCATGGTGGGTCTCGGTCTCGCTTTTTGGCAAGGCTCCCGAGAAATTCAGGTCGTCAACGGCGAAAACTTCAAGGCCCTCGCCGAGGAAACCGCGAGAAAAATCGATCTGCTGATGTCCGATGAGGTCGCCCGAACCTCACGGATCGCGACAGACTCTTCGATTATCCTTGAGCTCGAGCAACGGCGCGATGCCCTGCAGAGCATGACAGAAGCTGAACATCGCAGAGTGATGGAAGGACTCAAGAAAGGCTGGGAGACTAAAGATTCAGCGGCAGTCCAGGCCATTACAGGAGGGAAAGTAGCCGGCCTCATGCAGGAATATCTCACGGGATCCAAGAGCGAAGCCGATCAGCTGATACCACAAGTGGTTCGGTCTGCCACGAAGATGCTGTACATCACCGACATTGAGGGCAACCTGGTTGCCGCGTCGACCACCTTGCCACCATTTGCCAACCAAGACACGGCCTGGTGGAAAGGCGCCTTCCATCGTGGGGTCGGCCAGCTCTTCATCCAAAATGTGTACTTCGATGAACGTGCGCAGGCCTACGTCATCAGCATCTCGTTTCCCATTATGGATCGCATCCGGTATGGAGCAGTCGGCGTGCTGCATCGCGTGATCGATGCCAAAGAGCTGATCTCGCCCTCGATCTCTCCCATTCGCTTCGGCAAGACCGGCCATGTGATGCTGATTGACCATCGCGGCATCGTGATGAGCTGTCCCATTCTGCCGACCGGCGTGCGACTCTCCGATACACAGATCGTTCCCCTGGTCACGCCTGTTCAGCCTGGCTGGGTCACTGCGCCAAGCGATGGCCACGGCGGACAATCGACTTCGCTGATCGGATTCGCCCCGGTGCCTGAAATCAGCCGTACCACCAATGACGATCTGGGCAAAGGCTCCTGGCACACCTTCGTGTGGCAGGCCTCCGACGAACTCTTTGCCCCAATTCGTCACCTTCTCACCTGGATGGCTGTCTTCAGTCTCATCGCCGTCGAATTGATGACGACCCTCGGCTACCTTGCGGCCCATCGTATCGTCAAGCCGGTGCGCCAATTACAGGCAGCGGCACAATTGATCGGGCGCGGTGAGCTTCGACAGCCCATCGACGTGCAGACCGGTGACGAACTCCAAGATCTGGCTAACGAACTCAATAGAATGAATCGCCAATTGGAAGCCGCCTTTGCCGGTCTGACCGACCAAGTAGCCTTCAAAACCCAACAAGTGGAGTCCCTGCTTCATTCAACAGACCAGATCCTGGATGCAGTCCCAACCCCGATCATCATGGTCAACCAAGACGAACAGGTGCAATACATCAACCGGGTCGGACGCAACTCCTTTCAGGCTATTGATTCGACCAAATCAATCCCCTTATTCGACCTACTCCCCGTCGATGCCGCTGCACGGAAACACCTGCGAAACGAATTCCGACGTGCACGGAGCGGTGAACCGGTCGCGACTGGATCCGAGATGGTGGATGCCGCTGTCGTCGACCGCCCCCGTGATCCGTTGGCTCCCGTGATAGGAAAGGAAGAACCAAACAACCAACAGGAGATTCAGATTGGCTCCCGCCGGTATCACTATCAGTGGTTCCACATGGCAGGGAGAAACCAGGGAGAGGACCGGATCGGCCTTGTCTTCAGGGACACGACTGACGACAGCCGCCTCCAAGACCAACTCATCCAGGCCGAGAAATCAGGCAGCCTCGGGACTCTCACTGCCGGAATCGGGCATGAGTTGAATAATCCACTCTTCGGAATTCTCGGACTGGGAGAAGCCATCGAAGAAGAATCCGATCTCGACCGTGTCAGATCCTATGCCCGTGACATTGTCCATCACGGCCGTCGAATGGCCGATATTATTCGAGATTTCACCGGCGTCACGGCTCGCGAGACATCGGACCAACGGCAACCGGTTCACCTCGAACGGGAACTCGATCAGGCCGTCGCAATACTGACGAACAGCATGGATACATCGGCACTCACCATCGAGAGAAGGTACACAGGCGACACCTCTGTCCTGGCCCTGCCGGACCAACTCAGACAGGCCTTCACAAACATATTGCTGAATGCCTTTCAAGCGATGAAAGGCCGCGGGGTCTTATGTCTCTCGACATCCCTAACCGATACATCCGTCGTGACCACGATCGGGGATTCAGGCCCCGGCATTCCGAAGCAGCATCTGTCAAAAGTTTTCGATCCGTTCTTTACCACCAAGGGACAAGGCGAAGGGTCCGGACTTGGGCTGACCGTCGCCCGCCGGATCATCAAGAAATTCGGAGGGGATATCAGAATTGAGAGCCAGGAAGGGAGCGGCACCTCCTGTATCGTGACCCTGCCGATCATTCCTCTACTGCCGCCCACACAGGAGGCTTCATGCACCGAGTCAACGTCTCGCTCTACACCGCAGCCCTCTCAGTCCTAATTTTTGCGCTCTGGTGGGGGCCCTACTCCCTCTCCGCAAAAGAACGAGCTGGGTCGCCCGGCATTCCTCCGGAAAAGGCAGCGGCCTATATTTATGCCGTCATCAAGGCGGATCGCACGCTCTACACGACGGAAATCGTCAATCGGCTCCAGGCAAAAGGCGTCACCACTGCGTCTGAACATTGGGAACAAGAGAATGCCCTCATGTTGCCTGCCCAGTTTCTTCAGCATTCGGGCAAGCTGGCAGCCGAGGACGGAAGCGGGATCCGGTATCGATTAATCGGTCTCTGGCCTATTTACAAGCGCAACGCTCCGGCGAGCGACCTGGAACGCAACGCGTTGGAGTCTCTTCGAAAGAATCCCAACCTGCCGGTCACCGGAATCGTGACCAGCGGCCGCCAACAATACTTTCAGGCCATCTATCCAGACCTCGCCGTCTCACCGGCCTGTATCGACTGCCACAATGGTCATCTGCTCAGCCCGAAACGGGACTTTAAGCTCAACGATGTGATGGGCGGAATCGCTATCACCCTTCCGCTGGAATAGCGGCGGCGGTCATTCGTCAATGGTCACAGGTCACTGAAGGGAGTAACGACCGTTTTCCCAATAACCGTTGGCTATTGACCAATGACTATTGACGAAATGGCTAAGACGGTGTGGCAGGATTGGCTGGTGGAGCGGTTTCAGTGTTGTAATATTC
>CAMDRK010000274.1 GCA_945906715.1 Nitrospira lenta | reverse complement strand
GCCGAAGTCCCCAAGTGCCGTCGAGGTGTCGCACCTGAAGCGTGGCGACTGACTCTCGCCGCATCCCCGTATACCGCATGATTAGAAAGATGGCGATATCACGAGGCCGCTGGCGTTGCTGAGCTGCGGCGATCAGCGCATCCATGAGGGCCGGTGTCGGCACTTGTCGCGGTGGTTCCATTCGGTGCGGCGGTCGGTCCATCGCCGCGACGGGATTCGCCTGTAATACGCCCCGCTTCACGAGCCAACAACAGAAGCTCGACAGCGTCGATTGGCGCGAGCGCATCGTACTCAAGGCAAGATCACTACCAGCCATATCATCCATCCACAGCTGAATCGAGGACAGCGTGAGATCGGTAGCGCGGGCCACCCGTCCATCTCGGGATCTGACGAACATCAGAAACTGTTCGAGCACCCAGCGATAGCTTTGCACCCCTCCTTCCGTTTTGCCACGCTGTTTGAGCTGGTACTGACAAAACTGCTCCACGAGATCTACTAACTGTTGCGTCATGGCATTGCCTCTCCGGTCCCTGCCACGACCACGACTTCGCCGGGAGGCAGTATGCGGAGGCACCAGCCAGCCGTCAAGCGGGGTCCGGAGCAATTCGCAACCGTCTTGTGTGAGCGATTCCGTGTCCATCATCCGTTCTCTGGCCGTATGCGAAATCGGGGGAGTCTTACGACACCCCCGAACCCCCTTCTGCGCTCGCGTCGGCACGCCAGCGTCTCTGTGGTGGCAGCGCAGCGCGACCGAGCATCGGGCCAGCCTTCCTGCAACCTTCCAGGCCCGCCCGCTGCGATGTGCCCCGCCCCGCGACTCGGATTGATCCCTGCCCCGGAGGTGGTGGGGGGCAGGGAATTGAGTGTTTATCGGACGAGCGCTTTCAGTTGATCCTTCTCCAGGCTCGCGCCGAATTCCTGTTCCATGCGTTCTCCCATCTCCTGCCAGGTCCTTCCGGCTGTCTTCATCTCCTTGAGCACGTGAAGTGCCTGTGCCAAGGAGCGGTCCTCGGTATCGTTCCCATGCATCTTCCCTCCCCCAAGGGTCCTTGCCATTTTCCGACCTAAAGTCTTCGCCAGTGCCCCTTGGTTCACGGGTTCTTTCAAGGGCTTGATTGGGTGTTTCAGGCGGCGGGGCCTATCCCAGTAGGGACTTTTGCAACCGGGACATCGGGCTGGTTTGTTGGGGCGACGAGGCCACCAGGCCTTTCCGCACCGATGACAGACTTGCTGGCGCAGTGCTACGGATGTCTCATGTCCCGATGCGAGTACTCTCTGAGGAGCAGGGTTGCTGTCTAATCGGTTGGAAAGATTCATGATCCGTTGCCTAGAAATTGCGCCCCCGTGTTACCAGCCGGGGGCTGATCGGCCTGCGCGCGGCCGGCAGTGCCGCCCGGCGCGCGAGTCGAGCGTGCCCCAAACCTAGCCTCTGCGTTCCGCTGCATATAGGTGTGGACTTCCTGTAGATCAAACCGTAACGCGGTCCTGACCCGTGTCGCCGGAATCTCCCCTTTGCGAACCGCTCGCCGGATGGTGTCCGTACTCACGCCAATGAAGGCGGCGAGTTCTTTAATCGACAAATCCGATGTCTTCATAATATGCCCTCCTTGGTTCAAATGTTCTCCCACCCTACGCCGGAGATTCTGCCCTGGGAATTAGGCAGATGGACGCTGATGTATCCAGATGTACTCTCTCGTGCGCATGCCATCGCGCTCAGGTGATCAAGCCTGCATCCGCTTGGCATGACTACGAGCGTAAGGCAAAGAAGAGGAAAATGGAATTAGGCAGTTGAGGACTGTTTGGGACAGTAGAGGACAAATAGTCCTCTACTGCGTAAGGGATTGTTCATGGTGTGAGGCAGCGGACAAACAGTGTTGTCTTGACTCGGAGCGTATGACGATATTATGATCGATCATGAATTGGTAAGGAGTTTCATCATGGCCATGACGACGATTTCACCGAAGTTTCAAATTGTGATTCCCAAAGAAGTGCGGGAAAAACTCCATCTTGCCCCAAGCCAGCGCTTGCAAATCGTTGAGAAGGGCGGAGTCATCACCCTGGTGCCGGAAGTCCCCCTGAAATCACTCAAGGGAACGCTCAAGGGCATGTCCAAGACGGATCTTCGGGAGAAGAAGGACCGATTGTGAAGGTCTTGCTGGATTCCAGCGGATGGATCGAATTCTTCACGGGTGGACCACTCGCCGAACGGTATGCACCCTATCTCACCTCTCGGTATCAGCTCATCACGCCGACCATTGTGTTGTATGAGGTCTACAAGAAGATCAAGCGGGAACGAGGGGAGGAGACAGCATTATTATTCGCGGGACGGCTCAGTGCGACTCAGGTGGTTCAATTGACAGAATCGATCGCGCTTCTAGCCGCTGATGTGAGTTTGCGATATGGATTAGCCATGGCCGATGCGATTGTGTATGCAACCGCCCAGGACCAAGAAGCCGAGGTGGTCACGGGCGATGCGGATCTGAAGGATCTGCCGGGAGTGGTCTACGTCAAGTAGAGAGCCACAATATTCCTCTGGTGCAGAATCAAAAAGACTCCCGTCCCCTTAGATTCCTATATCGGTTGGAAGATCTGACCCTGCGTATCACCCCTCGCAATGTTCACAAAGAACTTGCCTTCGGTCGACCCATGGGACGAGAGACCCTCTGATGAGCAAGTGGTTCCCCTATTCCCTCACGCCCGCAACGACTCGTCGGAAATGCAGAATGACCCCGATTCTCGCCCCCCGCGCTTCAGCCTCTAGCTCCTCCAGCTTCGCGTTGCCAGCCGCATATCGCCGATGCCACCAGCCTGCTTGACGAGTTCCTGATTGAGGTTCATGCCATCGGGCAGGGTCATATCACCAAGGGTGCGCTTGTACTTGTCGTATCCGTGAGTCTTGGCGGTGACTTCTTTGTGGAAGGCAAAGTCAGCGACGGCGTGCAGGGTGGCCCATGGGCCGAAGTGAACGGGGGTGAAAGGCATAGGTTCCTTGCCCCAAAGTACCACGGGAAACCGGGGGAGGTGAAATGAAGAGAGGTGATGAAGAAGCCGGCCTGTCAAGCGCCGCTCATCTACACCGCTTCTCCACTCCCACGGCGGGATAGGTGCCGGATCGGCCCACAAGCCTTTCCGACCCTCTCGTGCTTCCGCTCCTAACCCTTCCAGCACCATATCCCCTGGCGCATACTTGCGATACCACCAGCACCAGCCCTGCTTGACGAGTTCCTGATTGAGATTTATCCCATCAGACAGGATCACATCCCCAAGGGTGCGCTTGTACTTGTCGTGGCCGTGGGTCTGGATGGTGACGTCCTTCCCAAAGGCGAGGTCAGAGGCAACGTGCTTGGCGTTATTGCCAAAGGCTTGGCCCTTTTCAGGACAATCGATGCCGCTGAGGCAGATGCGTTCAGGGTGTGTGGTGTGCAGGACTTCGAGGGTGTCGCCGTCGAGGATGGAGACGACGGGGCCGGTGAAGTCGGCGGCACAGACAATAGTTGGGATGAGCAAGGCTGCCAGCAGCAGGAACGGTGTCCTGTGCAGGGCCAGCACGTATCCGGCCATCCCGGTCATCGCGGCGCTCTGGCGTCATCTGCCCACCCAACCTGACAAACTCGGCAACACGCGATTAGCTTTGCGCCAATATCTCTGGCGTGCGTGGAGGCAGTGATCGACCTTGTCAAAGAGCGACGGCCTGATGAACAAGTGGGGATCGTATTCAAGCAGACCACAGGCGTCACCGGCACGCTGGTGACGCCATGAGATTTACGCCAGGCCTCCTTGCGCTCGCCAGTCCTGGCCTCCTCAAATCATCCGCAGGGCTCCACGAAGATCCACTACCGGCGCATTCGTGCCCAGTTCCTGGCACAGCGCGGGTGTCGTGAGAAAGGCGCGCCCGCCGACGATGATGCGAGGTGGCGACGACGCGAACCGTTCATGGATGTCGCCGACCAGGCGGATCACTTTCGGAAGGCTGAAGAGCATCGTGGCCGAGATCCCGACGACATCGGGTCGATGCTCCTCGATGGCCTGCAGAATGCCGCAGTGCGGCACGTTCGAGCCGAGGAAGCGCACATCCCACCCGCGCATTTCGAAGATGTCGGCGACCATGTTAGACCCGACCTGGTGCAGCT
>CAMDRK010000273.1 GCA_945906715.1 Nitrospira lenta | reverse complement strand
CATCGTCGAAGTACAATTGCGATGCGAACTCAAAGTTCTGCTTAGCCATAGGCATGGTGCGAATCTTGAAATGGATATGCACTGTCCGGCCAGGATACCAGCCAGGATACACAGTAACGAACCGGGCCTCCCCACGCACGTCGGTGATCTGGTAGCCGCGTAAAAATTTCTGACCGATGGTATTGAACCCAGGATCCTGTACATCCGAGTAGCGGCCCTGTGCATCGCAATGCCAGATGTCGACCTGTGCGCCTGCCAGCGGCTGACAGTCTCCCGCATTGAGGCGCGAAATCAGTAGCGTCAGAGCCAGTGGCGTACCGGGCTTGGCTCTCCCGTCGGTCGGATCCGAGCGAATATCGGAACGATTCAAGCGTTCGTCGACGAAATATGGACCTTCCATTTGCTCAGGTCGGACGACACAGGAAGGTCCAAGCGTGACTGCCTCAGACAGTCTAGGATTCAAACTGCCGGCCATCAGCCAGGCTGCGCCAGTAGCACCAAGATATCGCAAAACGTCACGGCGGGATAGGAGACGCCCTACAGGCCCGTTCTCACCTGTCATTGGTGTTCTCTTCCTTTTGAGCGTGCCAGTGTAGTAAGCAACGGCGGTAGCTCACTTGGCGTGAGCATCGCAGACAAAGTATCAATTCACGAGCACGATCAATATTCCATCATACAGCTGGAGCCGGACAAGACACCACCCGATTGTACGCACGCAGTCAGAAATGACTCTAACCCGATGAGCATCAGCTATATCCCTCAGACCAGCGCAGTGGCTTGAACCGGATGAGTGACTTATCAAAAAGTATTGGTTCGCTGATTGCGGGGATCAAATTCAACGATAGTGCCCGATCTGGCGAAGGGGAAGGGAGTGGGGCCGAAAAAGTGACAACAAATCTCGGAGACTTTTCTCCTGGGCGTATCGTCACCAGTGCGGTGACGGCATCACGCCATTCAGAGGAACGGGGAATCGGTAGCGACTGATCCGGAGATGCCTGGCGGCGGGCGGTAACATACGCATCGATGACCTGACGCTCTCGCTGTAGGTTGTTCACCCACACGGCCGTTGGACGAAACTCCTTGTCGTCCACAGCAAGTATGAGCCGACGAGGATCAATCGTCACACCAGAATTGTGTGCGGTGATTTGCAGGGTGAGCTCGAGGCTTTCGGCATCCCGATGCTGGAACTCATCCGAGAAATTCAGATAGGTAGGAAGGACATAGAGCATGACCTCGTACTGATAGGTGCGGATTGTATTGTTTAAGGAGAGATGTGCGGTCAGGCCTGGAAGGATGATCTCATGTGGCCACGTACGGTTGGTCGAAGTCTGCTGCGGTTCAATGTCTCCCGCGTAAGGGACGCTCTCGATTCCTCCGCGAAAGCCGCCACACCCCGAGAGGAGGAAGAAAAATAAAAGAACGTACACACGAAAACCCATGGGCAGCCCTCCCGTAGGGGGAGGTCGAGTGAAACGTGTATTTCTTACAAACTCTAGGCTGGAGAGCAGGGCAGGCTCAGCTGTAATTCGGAAAGGAAGGCGTCAATCTTTTGAGTGGAACGCGGCGCACGGCGAAACGGGGGGCGAGACGCAAGCCTCATCCGAAATGGAGGATGCCCCGGTTTCTTCGTTCTGGCCCGCTCATTGGCGAACCCCACAGGTGCGATACCTGAGCTCCGGTGTGACCTGGCCCATGTGTTACACGGTGGCTGGTTCAGCTTCTTTCGTGGCTTTGGCAGCGAGGCTGGCTCTCCGATTATTGGCAATTGTCTTATCGATGACGGCTCCGCAGTTGATACATTTCCAGGCATAAAAGACCAGGAAGAAGTCAGAGAACCGTTCCATCATCATCAATCCTTTGCACTTCGGACAATCCATAATAATTCCCTCCCTCGTTATGTAAGTGAACTTTCACGAGAGGGAATAGCAATTTACGATCCAGCAAGACATCTTCGCATTATCAATGACTTAGTACTGTGGGAACTACTTATACGTACAACTCTGTACACTCCGCTGTATCTATTTTTCAATTTTGTACGGCACCTCGGGGACGTAAGGGGTGAAGTGCAAGGGGTGAGGGGTATGGGTGAAGGGGAAGTGAAACGTGAGGCGTTAGGCGTTAGGCGTTAGGGGTGAGGGGTGAAGGCGGGCAGATTAGTGCGAAGTAGAGTTGTTGGACAGGTCTTCAAGGCGAGCAATCAGAAAAGACTCCCGGTCCCTTTGTTTTTGCTGCGCGGTGCGAAACGGGAGTCTAATCAGCAGGTTCTGCCCCCTTGCCAGATAGTAGCTTATAAGCTACTATCTGGTCTGTGTGGAAGCGACGCCAAGAGACATCCAAATCTATACGACGGAGGGAGGCCGGGTGCCGTTTAGTGAATGGCTCGTTTCCTTGCGTGACAACAAGGCTCGCGCAAAGATTCGAGTCCGATTGGATCGAGTCAGTCTTGGCAATCTTGGAGACTGTCACGGCGTGGGCGACGGAGTGCAGGAGCTTCGTATCGATTACGGCCCAGGCTACAGAGTCTATTTTGGCCAAGTCGGCTCGACGATCGTGTTGTTGCTCTGTGGTGGGGATAAAAACACGCAGGCGAAAGACATCGAGCAAGCGAAGCACTATTGGAACGAGTACAGGAGGTGATGATGAGCAAGAGCAAAGCGTACCAGGCGGAACTGATCGAGAGCTTACGCGATCCCAGTGAGGCAGAAGAGTACCTCAACGCGGCACTGGAGGAAGACGATCCTGAATTATTTCTGGTGGCATTGAGAAACGTGGCGGATGCACAAGGAGGTGTCGCGCAACTTGCCAATAAGACCAAACTCAACCGCGAAAGCCTCTACAAGATGCTCTCGGAGCGTGGAAATCCTGAGTTGAAGAGTCTCGACGCGCTATTGCATGCGCTGGGGTTCCGCCTCGCCGTGACTGCAAATCGTTAGCGCGTGAATCGTGAGTGGAGCAAGATGGGACGCCGCGCGTCGCGAAGGGGGCTGACATCTTTTCTTTTCAGCCCGACTAGTCGGCGAGTTCCCAATCCGGATTCCAGGCCGCTTCCCAGACATGCCCATCGGGATCTTGGAACGAGCCGGTGTAGCCGCCCCTGGAGGCATCGTGCGGCGGATCGGTGATCGTCGCGCCTGCATTTTTGACTTTGGCCATCACAGCATCCAGTTCGGCTTTACTCCCGACATTGTGTCCAAGCGCAAACTCTGTGGCGCTTCGGGGGCCCAGCGGCACCTTCGCTTCATGGGCGAGAGATGTGCAGGGCCAAATGGCCAGCTTCAAGCCATGATGAAGATCAAAGGAGGCGACCGCGCCATGCACAAACTCCGTACCGACGATGCCTTGCGTCGGCAGACCGAGCCCATCGCGATAAAACCTCAGCGCTCGCTCCAAATCGTCAACACCGAGAGTAATGACCGTGATCCGTGGTTTCATAGTCGTACCAATGCTCCGCTCTGGAAGTGTGAGATAGGCTACGTTTCAAAGAGGGAGGTGTCAACTTTCAGAGGCGCACCGCCGCGAAACGGGGTAAGGTCAGTTGGTACATATCCTATGTGCTCTGGTTGAAATATCATTGATATAACACATTATATTTCAATGACTTATATGTCTAACTAGTAAGCGTGTAACAAGTGTGTCACTCGTCCATCCGTTCATTCCATGAACGAGCCCCTCAGCATTGCCGAAACCCACAGTATCCTCAATCCCCTTCGCAGACCTTCTACACGCCTTTCCAATCGTCGATGCGAGTCTCTCTGACAGACTTTCAGTCGTTGATTTGGACAGCTAGGGGCTGCGAGCAGGACACTATTCTGGCGGGGGAAGGCGCGACTCAGACGAACTCTAGAGCAATAATGCGGTCATCCTGTTTAGTGACTCTGTAACCGAGACCATCACCGTCACTCAGCGCACCTTCCACACGAAGCCGAGCGCGTCGAGTCGCGCACGGCGTTCGGGCGGCATAGTGTCCCGATCTCGGCGTTGATGGTTGACCCACGATCCCAACCGATAGCCTGAGGCTGGGTCGCGATAGGTCCCAGGCACACGATAGTGCCCCTCCCGCTGGCAAAAGATTTGTAGGAAGTGCAAGCCAATCTCCCACTGAGCGGTAAATGGATCCCACACAAACCCGAGCAT
>CAMDRK010000272.1 GCA_945906715.1 Nitrospira lenta | reverse complement strand
TGCGGCCATGCGGCACGAAGCTTCTGCTTCAATTCGGTCAGCCTGTTCATGCGCGCGAAGCATACGGCAATGACCCTGTAAATGATACCTTTATTTATTTACAAAGCCTTATCGTGTTGATTTGGCCTATCTGGCTGTTCTACTATGTTCACCTTAACTGGTTAGTCTGGTCTGTCTCGTTTATTTGGTTTGTCTTGTTTATTTGGTTGAACCAGACAGACCAGACCAACCAGATGAACCAGATAGACCAAATAAACCAAACAAACTAGACATATGACGTCGCATAATCTCACCGCCTGTCATGAATGTGATCTCTTGCAACGGGAGCCGATCCTCCAGCCGGGCGGTGTCGCCTGTTGCCCGCGTTGCAACGCAGTGCTCTTTCGTCACATCCCTGACAGTGTCGATCGTGCACTTGCCTATACGCTTGGGGCGGCGTTCCTGTTCATCATTGCCAATGTGTTTCCGATCGTCGGCTTAGAGGCGGCGGGCATTGCGAATGCGACGAGTCTCTATGGAGCGGTCGAGGCCATCTGGAAGAATGGTATGGTTTTCGTGGCCGCACTGGTGTTCGTCACGACCATTCTGATCCCTGCCCTGGAACTGTCTCTAATGCTGTATGTGCTCGTGCCGTTGAAGCTGGGGCAGATGCCGCAGGGGTTGGCGTCGATTCTCCGGCTCTTGCAATCGATGCGGCCCTGGAGCATGACGCAGGTGTTCATTCTCGGCGTGCTTGTCGCGCTGGTGAAGCTGGCGCACCTCGCGCATATCGTGCCGGGAATTGCCCTCTGGTCGTTCGGAGGCCTCATTCTCTTGCTCACAGCCGCCGTGGCGTCGTTCAATAGGCATGAATTGTGGAACATGGTGAGGGAGGGCGAGTGAACGATTCTAATGTGACGGCTAGTCAGTTAGGATTGTGCGCCTGTCATGGGTGCGGCAGCTTATCGCGGCTGGTTGCCGGGAGCCACGATATGTGCTGTCGGCGGTGTGGTGCGGCGCTTCACCTGCGCAAACCCGACAGCATCGCGCGGACGTGGGCCTTTCTCATTGCCGCCTATATTCTCTACGTGCCTGCGAATGTCTTGCCGATGATGCGTACAGGTTCCCTATTCGGTGCTCAAGCCGACACCATCATGAGCGGTGTCGTGTACCTCTGGCACTCAGGCTCGTGGCATATCGCCTTGGTGGTCTTCATTGCGAGCATCGTAGTACCCCTTGCAAAGATGTTCTCCCTCACCTACCTTCTCATCTCGGTGCAGCTGGGCTGGACGCATCGGTCGCTGGAACGTACGAAACTCTATCGGATTCTTGAATTCGTCGGCCCCTGGTCGATGCTGGACGTGTTTGTGGTCATGATTCTCGTAGCGCTCGTCCAACTCAAGTCGCTGGCGTCGATTCAGCCGGGTCCGGCGGTGGCGGCGTTCGGCGGCGTGGTAGTTCTGACGATGTTTGCTGCGATGGCGTTCGATCCACGGTTGCTCTGGGAGCCCAAAGAGAGGCATCATGTTTGAAGGATCGCGAGGACCTGATCTCACGGACATTCCGTCAGCGGTCGCCAAGCCCAAGCGGAAGTCATCGCCCCAGCTTATCTGGCTGATTCCGATCGTGGCCGCCTTGATCGGAGGCTGGCTCGCCATCAAAACGATTCTCGACAAAGGTCCCACGGTCACAATCACCTTCAAGACGGCGGAAGGGCTCGAGGCCGGCAAGACAAAAGTCAAATACAAAAATGTCGATATCGGTGAGGTGCGGACGATTGTATTGAGCGAGGACCATTCGCAGATCATCGTCACGGTTGAGTTCGAGAAGCAGGCAGAGAATTTCCTGGTCGAAGATACCCGATTGTGGGTCGTGCGGCCGCGCGCGGGCGGAGGCCAAATCTCCGGGCTCGGGACACTCTTTTCTGGCGCCTACATTGGACTGGATATCGGACATTCATCGACAAAAAAACAGGAATTTACCGGTCTAGAGATCCCTCCGATCGTGACCGGAGACGAGCCCGGTCGTCAGTTCATACTTCGCTCCGATGATCTCGGGTCAGTGGACGTCGGCACCGCGCTGTTCTTTCGGCACACTCAGGTCGGTCGTGTGGTGGCGCACGAACTCGACCGGGACGGCAAGGGCGTGACGGTCAAGTTTTTCGTGGACGCACCCTATGATCAGTATGTCACTGCCAACACGCGTTTTTGGGACGCAGGCGGCATCGACATGACCATGGATGCTTCAGGAGTGAAAGTGAACACCCAGTCGGTGATTTCCATTTTGATCGGCGGCGTGGCCTTCGAGGCGCCGCCCGGCTCAGGGGCATTGCCGGAAGCCGACCCCGATACGGTCTTTCACATGTTTCCTAGTCGCGCTGCAGCCTTGAAGCAGCCGGATCGCGAGACGGTGGTGTTTACCATGTATTTTGGTGATTCACTGCGCGGGTTAACGGTGGGGGCCCCCGTCGAGCTCAACGGGGTGGAGATCGGTGAAGTTAAAAACATTATGACGGGATTTGACATCCAATCGGGGCAATTCCGTTTCCCGGTTGATGTAGCTCTCTTCCCCGGCCGTCTGCGAGCGATGGTCCGAGGAGGAGGGATGACAGACCCGACTCCTGCCGAACAGAAGGCGCGGATAGACAAATATGTTGGAGAGGGACTTCGCGCGCAACTGAAGACCGGGAGTCTCCTGACCGGCCAGATGTATATTGCACTCGACATGTTCCCCAAGGCCGCTCCGGCGAAAATCGATTGGACGAAGAGCCCCCCGGAATTCCCGACCCACCCAGGCATGATGGGCGAATTGCAAGCCACCTTGATGAACATCGCCGGCAAGCTGGAGAAGATGCCGATTGAGCAGATCAGCGGGGATCTCCGGGTTGCCCTCCAGTCGCTCAACCGCACGTTGGTGGGCGCGGAGCAAACAGTGAAACGGATGGATAAAGAAATCGCGCCATCGGCCAAATCTGCATTGGACGACGCGCGGCGCATGCTGAACACGGCCAACCAGGCGCTGGCTTCCGATGCCCCCTTGCAGCAGGATCTCCGGACGTCGCTGCGAGAACTCTCCAGAGCCGCAGAATCCCTCCGTGAATTAACGGATCTCTTGGAGCGTCAACCTGAATCGTTGATTCGCGGGAAAAAGGAGAGCAAACGGTGAGATACGGATACCTGTGGTCGGTGGCTGCATTCCTGACGATCTCGTCGCTCATCGGCTGCGCCAGTTCGCCAAGAGAAACTTACTACACACTCAGCGCTGGTGCTGCGGTAACTGGGACACCTTCTGCAAGCAGCGAGTCTGCCTACAGCATCGCGGTGGGGCCCATCACGCTGCCGGAGGTCGTTGATCGTCCTCAGTTTGTGCTTCGAGCCGGCCCGAATGAAGTCAGCATTGTGGAGCTGCATCGCTGGGCCGGGCCGCTCAGGAGTGAAATCCCACGCGTGATTGCGGACAATCTGGCTGCCGAGTTGAATGTGAAACGAGTGGCGGCCTATCCTCAAAGCGCAGGAGATAACGCTGACTATCGCGTCCTCGTGGACATCCAACGATTCGACTCGACCATGGGCGAGTCGGTGACTATCGATGCCCTCTGGACCGTCAAGCGAATCTCCGATGGTGCCCTGCGGACTGGTCGCTCGACGGCCAGGGAATCCAGCAGTGGCGGAAGCTACGACACCATGGTTGCCGCGCATAGCCGCGCATTGGCGGCGATCAGCCGCGAAATTGCCGATGCTATACGGTCAGTCAACACTTCCGCACATTAGTGCTCTGTGTTTTCATTCATACCGTCCATTCACGCAAGTTCACGAGAACGGTCTGTTTCGCATCCTTTGTGCTGTCCGCGCTTCCTTGCTTTGAACCCTGATCTCAACTAACAGGCTGTTGACAAAGTCCGCCAGCGGCGTTCTCGCGGCGCTCAGAGGCTCAACGCTGAGACAAACTTCCTCGGAGGTCGGAAACACGTGAGGAGCTTTTCCGTTTGCCAAGAACTATTGAGAAGGGCAAACGGCTTCACGAAGTGCGGTCAGTACCTCGTCGCCTCTTCGCTTGCTGCGGCCTTGCTGGACAGCCTTTCTGAACAGCCTGCGACCTATTGTGAGATCATCCGTGACCTGTTCCGTGTTGAGCGCCGAAGCGCTTAGGTGAGTTTGTCAACAGACTGCTAA
>CAMDRK010000271.1 GCA_945906715.1 Nitrospira lenta | reverse complement strand
TGAGCGAGAGCTGGACGTCGTTGCCGGCGCCGTCGACATCTCCAACTGTGGCTTGGCAGAGTTCGGTTTCTCGCGCGCCGTGTGTGAGCATCAAGCGGCAGATCACATAATCGCGGTGTTCAATGAGGTGGGTGCGGTCGAACGTGGCCAGGAGGTGATCGGCGTCGGGCCGTGTCAGGAATCCGCTGGCGTGTGAATCCGCTCGCTCCGGGCCTCGTATCGTGCGGAAGGGATTCGCGGCGAGCACGTGCTGGGCGACGAGAAAGGTCCCCCAGCGTCGAATCCCTGAGAGGCAGAGGCCATACGAGCGTTTCGTAAACCGGCGATGCTCTTTCCATTCTGCGATAAGCCAGACCTGGTAGGCCTGCGCCAGGGCTTGTGTGAGCGCGTGTTCGGGGTCGTGCTGGGTCCACCAGTCAAGGAACAATTGAATCTTCTGTTCGTACGTCGCCATCGTCTCGGGTGACAGTCGCTCAGTTTCCGAGCTGTGCTCGTGTTCCTGGATATAGCGATCGCGCCAATAGTCGCTTTCCGCGAGCCTGCAGCCGAGTGACTGGTTGTCGGGGGACGGGGGTTCATCTGTAGCCATGGTGCGTATGTCTCGTCAGATCAGGTGTCTCCGCCTAGGGGTCAATCGTGGTGACGGAGGATAATTATTACATCCTGGTATACCATGCTCTTCCCACCTTAACAACTCCGACCACGCGCCCCTCAATCAAACCGAAGACTCCATGATGGCGAGAAGAGGGAGAACCAGCGTCCGAGAACAATACCAACCACTAAAGAAATTATGGGGAGCCAGGGTATACCAGGATGTAACAGGACTGGTGCTCGGGAGAAGAGTCGCAAGGGATGCGGAGTGGCTGACATGAACGTTAACGTCTGGCGGTAGGTTGCGGCTCGAGGGCGTCGTGCACACCTCGTGTCCCATACAGTTGCTGCATCTCTTCTTCTGTGGTGCCCCGTGTGGGAATCCAGTCTGCACAGCGTTGGCAGAGGCCAAAGCCGGTATCGCGATTCCACCATTGCCGGCCGAGTGTCCTGTCTCCGCAGCAACAACAGACCAGGGATTGAGGTGAGGAATGGATCATGAGGGCCTCGTATGACTAGATGATATTGACGTCGGGTGCGCGCGTCTTGCAGAGTGAAGCCGGTACGCGCGTCGAGGGGTCACGGACTGGTGGTGGTGAATTGGGTGTGGCCACACCGCAGAACGAGGCGACGGCGTGGGTGTCCCAGGATCGTTCGGGTGGCCGTTGTGGTGGCCTCGGTTCCAGATGCACGCCGTGCCGTGCTCGGTGCCGGCGGCAACCCGGTCGGAGAGATTGTCACGCTACCCACCTGTGTGCACGCGTGCGAGGAGCCGTCTCTGGGTCGCGATGCGTGCATTGGCAAAACAGTTATCTCATGGGATTGCGTGTGCGTCTGGACCTTCGATACTCCCACGGCGGCACCGGCTGCGGATCAGTCCACAACCCTTTCCGCCCCTCTCGGACGTCTCGCTCTAGCCCTTCCCGCACCGTATCCCCCGGCACATATCGCCGATACCACCAGCACCAGCACCAGCACCAGCCCTGCTCGACGAACTGCCGAGTGAGATTCGTACCATTTGGGTAGACTCACCTCTCCAATGGTGCGGTGATCTGATGGTGCGTCGCGGCTGTCGTTCAGGCCATCAGGTCGAGGAGAGCAATGACTCCTGCGATGGCCGAAGATCGGCGTGGTTTGCGATGCGTGATCCAGTGCGGGGGAGAGGTCAGGCACAGAGCCGAGAGAAGGCGACACTAATGTTCCAATTCGTATCGCACAGCGTCCAGCAACAGCGGCAGGCTAAAGGGCTTCTGGAAGGTCCGCCGTGCCCCAAGGAGTTTCGCGACATCCAAGACATGCTTTTCCCCTTCTGCGCCTGAGATCGCAATCACCTTGGCGTGGAGGAATTGACGCGTCAGTTCCAGAATCAGGTCCAGCCCATTCAGCTCGGGCATGGCAATGTCTGTGATGATCAAGTCCGCCGGCCTGTGGCGGTACAGGTCAAGCCCGATGCGGCCGTTGGGAGCCTCCACCACCTCATGCCCTGCCGCTTCAAGAGTGGTGCGAAGGAGTGCACGGATGGGCTCTTCGTCATCAATGATCAGAATGGTCGCCATCGTCAGAGACGCTCCTGTTCGTCCGTGCCAGGACGGAATGCCTTCGTGTGGGGACGGGTGCTCCTCACCCCACCGTCATGCGGCAACCCGTGTGACGGTTTCGGCTCGAAGATACACGTGCTCGTTCTCATGCTCCGGTTCCTCGCGCGGCCGCACGCGCACGGTCGCGTCGTGCAAGCGGTGGTTGGCCTCAATCAGGGGATCCACCGCATGACCACAGTTCATGCAACGCCAGCCTTTCATCCACATGAAGCCGTGGGTCCCCTCCAAGTCAAAAAACTGGTCTTCCACCATCAAGCCCTGGCAGCGTCTGCATTCCATGATGTCGCCTCCTTGCCATCCATCCTGCGAACGGGCGCACTGTGAGAAGCATAGCGGCACGGGGCGTGGGGCGAAAGACTCGAAGGAAGTACCTCGGAGGGGGGGAATAGCCTTGGGGCAATTCTACAATGGCCG
This sequence comes from Nitrospira lenta, assembly GCA_945906715.1. Classification (GTDB taxonomy): domain Bacteria; phylum Nitrospirota; class Nitrospiria; order Nitrospirales; family Nitrospiraceae; genus Palsa-1315. Next base: position 1,549 of record CAMDRK010000271.1, on the reverse strand, counting down.
CGATCTCCCACATGTTGGAGATCACCAGTTCTTGATGGGTAACAATTCTCACAGGAAGAGGAGAGCCAACGCACAGTTCACGGAGGAAACGTGAGGCAGGGGCCGTTGCCGGCGTGCCGGAGGGGACCAAGCGGCGGGAGTGACAGTGAAGCTGGCGACAGCTTGGCCGCTGGAAGGAACGCGTGGGAGGGGGTCGCGCAGCCTATTGAACTGGTGTGCCGGCTGGGCCTCGAACCCAGGACCCTCGCCTTAAAAGCTAGAAAAGACCAATAATATCAATGGCTTGATTTCACGAAGGTTTCCCCGTTTATTCTTTACGAACAAGGACTTGAGATGATTCTATACATTCTATTGATTCTGTAGAATGCGATCCATTCTGCAGAATTTTAGCACAAATTTAGCACATACGTAGTACGTAACTCGTAAAACTATGGTAGGTTAGCTATTGTGATCAGAGGTTTTCGGGACAAAAAGACGCATCAGCTCTTTGCAGGAGAGATGGTCAAGGAATTCTCCGGCTTCAGGAAGGCGGCGGAGCGGAAACTGACCATGCTCGATAATGCGTCGGATCTCAAGGATCTGCTCTCACCGCCGGGAAACCGGTTGGAGATATTGAAAGCGGATCGGATTGGACAGCATAGTATCAGGATCAACGATCAGTGGAGGATTTGTTTTCTCTGGAAGACTGACGGGCCGTATGAAGTCGAAATCACCGATTATCACTGAAGGAGAACCTGTCATGATCAAGAACGGTATGCGGCCAGTTCATCCCGGAGAAATCCTGTTCGAGGAATTCATGAAGCCGGCAGAACCGCCGATCAATGCCAATATGCTCGCCAAGGCCCTCGAAGTTCCGGCGAACCGAATCACGGCCATTATCAAAGGACAACGAGGCATCACGGGCGATACGGCGGTACGTCTGGCGACGTTGTTCGATACCACCGCTGAATTCTGGATGAATCTGCAGAAGACGTATGAGCTGCGCCTTGCTGAGCAAGCTCTACCGGGTAAGGTCAGGAAGCATATTGAGCAACACCGGGGAGCACTCATCCCGGCTTGATGAGGGAGGAATCCGCTCCAGGCTTGAAATACCCCACGCAGTGTCCCTTCTCCGGACTGATCCCTCCCTTCTCGCTAGTGTTCTCCCGGATCGATGCTTTGATGTTGCTACATCGTAGCCGGTTAGCGGTGTAGGACCGAGGTGTCAAGCAGTCATGAGATCACATGGAGCGATTCAGCGAATAAGTCAGCGTCCTTCAATCCGAAGGAAGGGGACTGGTAGGTATTGCGCGATGGGGGGGCATTAGACGATGTAATGGATAAGCGTAGGACTTTGCCGTAGACTTGTCCTACCTCAGATTACTAAGGCTACGTTGCGCTGGTAGGCCGCAGCAGATGTATGACCTTCCCCCAATTCCGTGGACACCTGGTTAAGCCACAGCTGTCCTCGCTTCGAACTCGGCCGGGGAGTCATAGCTAAGGGTCGAGTGCCGGCGCTTCCGATTATAAAACACCTCAATGTATTCAAAGATATCCTGTGTCGCGTCTT
>CAMDRK010000270.1 GCA_945906715.1 Nitrospira lenta | reverse complement strand
AGCCAACGCTGCAGCACCATCAATTGTCCTGCTGCAATTTCATCCTCCAGATGCGGGATCTCCAGTTTGGCCTGTTCGTAGAATTGAACAGAGTAGAGATTCCCGAGCGTGTACGTTGGAAAGTAGCCGAAGGCGCCGAACGACCAGTGCACGTCTTGCAGTACGCCTTCCGCATCGTTGGAGGGGGCGATGCCCAGATATTCCTCCATTTTTTGGTTCCAGATCCCCGGCAAGTCCTCCGGGCGCGTCCTGCCTTCAATGAGATCCTGTTCGATTTCGAACCGCAGCATGATGTGGAGATTGTAAGTCAGCTCATCGGCCTCAACGCGAATCAGCGAGGGCTTCACGCGATTGATAGCCGCGTAGAATTGTTCCCCGTCGAGGGCACGCAATTGATGATGAAAGGTTTGCTGCAGCATGGGGTAAAAGAAACGCCAAAACGGTCGAGACCGGCCCACGCAGTTCTCCCACATGCGCGATTGGCTTTCGTGAATGCCGAGTGAGACCGAGTCGCCCAGCGGCGTGCCGAAGTAGCGGGGGTCGAGCCCTTGGTCGTACAGACCATGGCCGCCTTCATGGATACAACTGAACAGGCAAGCTTGGAGATCGTGTTCGTGCACACGAGTCGTGACGCGCACATCCGTCGGATGGAATGATGTCGTGAAGGGGTGCGCCGACAGATCGAGACGGCCCCGTTCGAAATCGTAGCCCATGGCGATCAAGACCATCCGTCCGAACTCCAGTTGGCGTGTCTGATCGAAGGTGTGAAATAAAAGCGTATCGTCGATCTGAACCGAGCTCTCCTGAATTTTCTTGAGCAGCGGCACGAGGCGCCCTTTGATCTGGGCGAACAGCGGACGTAATTCTTTGATGGTAGAGCCTGGTTCGTATTCATCAAGTAAGGAATCGTACGGTGAGTCCCGGTAGCCGAGGTACTCGGCCTCTTCGCGCTTGAGCGACAGGACGGTGCGGAGATTCGGGAGAAATTGCGAGAAGGACTGATTTTCCTTTGCCTCGGTCCATACTTGCTGCGCCAGCGAACATTCACGGCTGAGCTTGATGACAAAATCGGAAGGCAGTTTCTTCGCGCGGCTATAGTCGCGCCACACTTCGCGAAGCAACGACCGTGAGGGCTCGTCCCAGGCCTCCCCGGGGCTGTCACGGATCTCACCGGTCTCTGGATCGATCCAGCTGGCGAGCAACCCTTCAATTTCCGGCGAGACGAGCTTCTGGTGCGCGATGCCCTGGAGCGTTGAAATCTGTTCGGCTCGTGCCTCGCCCCCGCCGGCCGGCATATAGGTTTCCTGATCCCATGAGAGGAGCGAAGCCGCGCTGTTAATGCGCTGGATCTCCAAGAGTCTGGTCGTCAAACCGTCCATAGTCTTCAGGGTTTTCACCGTAGAGTGTCTCCTTCGGGAACCGTCATGCTATGATCGCGCCGGTCTGCATCCAGTGACGTAGTGTACGCAATAAACCGTACGTTTTCAAACGATGCGGGTTAGGTGATGGTCATGAATGGAAATTGCTCGATGCCCGTGAATAAAGACTGTAGCCACTGCGCATGACACCTCAGACAAACCGTCTGGCCTATGGCGCAATCATTGCTGCCGCTGTGCTTTGGGGCGGGTCGATCGTGGCTCAGAAGCTGGCCCTGAGCGGATTCTCAGCTGTTGAAGCCTCGGTCCTGAGGGACATCGGCGGGTTGGCGATTCTCCTGAGCATCTGGTGGTGGCAGGAAGGCACCTTGGCCAAGCTGACCAAGGCGGATCTGCGCATGCTGGGGCTGCTCGGGCTTGGCGTGTTGGGCAACCACCTGTTTATTATGATGGGGCTCAAGTATGTGAGCGGAGCGGTGGGTGGGGTGATTATCGGATCGAGTCCGGTGGTGACCGCGCTGCTCTCGGCTCTGTTGATTCAGGATGTTCCGTTGCGCGCCGTCTGGGCGGGCGGTCTACTGTCCTTCGCAGGGGTGGGGTTGGTCTCAGTGGCGGGGTTTCAGGCCGCAGGCGATCAGCCGCTGCTCGGCAGCCTGTTGGTCTTTGGCGGCGTCGTGAGCTGGGCTCTCTACAGTATCGGCAGCCGCCAGCTCATGGAGCGTCACTCGGCCCTCACCGTCAATTGGACGACGCTGCTCGTCGCCACCGTTCTTCAAGTTCCCCTCTTGTGGACGGATCGCAAAATGCTGGATGCGGGAATCGGGTCCGTGACGCCGGTGGACTGGATGGCGCTGGGCTATCTGGTCCTGTTCGCCACGGCCATTGCGCAACAGGCGTGGCTGTATGGAGTGAAGGGTATTGGGCCTTCTCGCGCATCCGTCTTTGGCAATCTGACTCCTGTGGCCGCCATCGTTCTATCTGCGGTGCTGTTGAACGAATCGGTGGGCATGAGCGAAATCCTCGGCATTGCGCTCATTCTAGCTGGAGTGTGGGTAGTCGATCGGCAAACCTCCCGTCTCACAGCTTAATCGGCTGCTGAAAAAGCCCTCCAGCTTCGTTCTCGGCTCATCGAAATCCTCAACGTACCCCAGAGGGTACGCCTCCGGTTTCGACTCGCCTGCGGCCTTGCTGGAAGGGCTTTTTGAGCAGCCTCCTAAGTTCGAGTTTTTCTTACTTCTTCCACCTAGTAAAGGGAATCGCCAGGTTATCCTTCCCTACGCGCATCGGGCGATATACATGCTCCTTCCAAGCTTGCCTGTTTCTCTCTCGTGGAATGGCGCCTATGTTGGTCCCACTGCGGCCGTCGAGCGAGCACATTCTGATCGTGCGCGCTCCGGGAGCAAGGGATCAGCATAGGTGTCATTCCTTCCCTCTCGCCTCGTCTCCGTGTTTGCAGTATGATGCGGCTCAATTTCAGCTAAGGAGCCGTTCATGCTGGAACAGCGCATTGAAGAAGTGAACAAAGCGAACCACGCGTTCTATGCCGCGTTCGGCAATCTCGATATCGTCGAGATGGATAAAGTCTGGGCGCACCAGGAGTATGTGACCTGTATCCATCCCGGCTGGACCTTGCGGTCGGATTGGCCTTCGGTCCGCGACTCTTGGGTCCTGATCTTCAACAACACCTTCTCTATGACCTTCGAGCTTACCGATGTGACGGTGCAGGTGGCGGGCGATTTGGCCTGGGTCGTCTGCGTGGAGAACATCACCACCCATCAATCCGACGAACCGCAGCAGGCGCAGGTGTTAGCCACGAATCTTTTCGAACGCATCGGGGATGAGTGGTTGCTGATACATCATCATGGGTCGGCTGTTATGGGATAAAACGGTCCTCTCTCTGTGCTCGCGGATCGCGCGCCCTAAGAAGGGCCTCGATCGACGCGCGCAGTGGAGAGAGGAACCGTCTCATTCCATTGGTTTAGGGGTGGGGGGAGGGAGAGGTGATTGTTCGAATTGCTCGAGCAGCGCGCGTACGTTGAGAGCTGGTATGCTACTCCCCCATTGAGAGGGTGGAGAGAAAAAAACAGAGATGCGGTAGAGCGAGTTCTACGTGTTGCCGTTATTGCCGTTTGGTGTAGAATACGCCCATGAGCTTAAAGGAACTTGAGGCCGAGGCACTGAAGCTGGATCCGAAAGCGCGTGCGCGATTGGCCGGCAAGTTGTTAGAGAGCCTGGAGAATCTTTCCGAAGAAGAAAACACTCGACTGTGGGCCGAGGAGGCTCAGCGGAGAGATGCGGAGATGGATATTGATTCTGGTTCCAGTTGCTCGGCCGCAGAGGCATTTCGCGAGGCGCGGGCTAAGCTGAAGTGAAATGGAGCGAGTCTCCTATCATCGATTGGCCCGCCGTGAGTTGAATGAAGCCGCACAGTTTTACAATTCTGAAAGCCCCGGCCTTGGATCGGCTTTTCTAGACGAGGTCGAGCGCTGCACCCAAGCCATTGTCGATTATCCTGAGGCCGGCTCACTGATCATCGGATCAGTCCGCCGCCGGCTGGTTCTCCGGTTTCCCTACGCGATCCTCTACACGATCAAACAAGACGGGCTACGAGTGCTCACAGTCATGAATCTGAAGCGCCGGCCTATGTATTGGGTGGGCCGTGAATGAAGGGTACTGGGCTGAGGCGGTTCGCTCTCTGTGCTCGCGCAACGCGCGGCCTCAGAAGGCCCTCGTTGGACGCGCGCAGTTGAGACCAGAACCGCTTCAGCCCATGTTTAGGGGTGGGG
>CAMDRK010000269.1 GCA_945906715.1 Nitrospira lenta | reverse complement strand
ACCGGAACGGGCACTCCAACATCCCAATTGGAAAATGGGCGCAAAAATCACGATCGATTCCGCCACGCTCATGAACAAAGGACTCGAGGTTGTCGAAGCCCGCTGGCTCTTCGACATCCCGGAATCTCAAATCGAGGTCATGATCCATCGGGAAAGCATCATTCATTCTCTGGTAGAATATCAGGACCGATCGATGATCGCACAATTAGGATTGCCGGATATGAGAACACCTATTTCCTATGCGATGAAATATCCAGGGCGCATGCCGCTGGATCTGCCTTCGCTGGATCTGACGGAAATCGCAAAGCTGACATTTTGCAAGCCCGATCACGACCGGTTCCCCTGCTTAGGACTTGGCTATGAATCCCTGAAAGTCGGCGGTACGATGCCGGCCACAATGAATGCCGCTAATGAAATCGCCGTCGAGGCATTCTTAAACGGGGGTATCCGGTTCACCGACATTGTGGAGATCATTCGCAGCACGATGGACGTCCACACCACCAAAGACGTCGAGACGTTGGAAGACGCGCTGGAGGCGGATCGCTGGGCTCGAGAGAAGGCTGAGTCGTTAGTAGTCGCATTAGCACGCTAGCAGGATGCTCAAAAAGGCCGTCCAGCAAGGCCGCAGCGAGCGAAGAGGCGAGGCGTACGCTTCAGTACGTTGAGCCTCTTCACGAAGCGAGAACGAAGCTGGCGGATTTTTTCAGTATCCTGCGGGTCTACACGAAGGAGCACACATCTTGTTCATGGCACTTACCTGGTCCCCCGACACCGTCTGGTTGCTCTTGCAGAAGGCATGGTGGTTCCTGGTCGTTCTGGGCGTGTTAGTCGCGTTCCATGAACTCGGGCATTTCTTGGCTGCTCGCTGGGTCGGCGTCAAGGTCCTCAAGTTCTCCCTTGGATTCGGACCAAAGATCTTCGGCCGGAAAATGGGCGAAACAGAATATCTCCTCTCAGCTATTCCACTCGGTGGCTATGTCAAGCTGTTCGGCGAAGATGAGACCGAAGCGACGACACAGGAGGATCGCGCGCGGTCGTTTGCACACAAAGGGTTGTGGGGCAAAGTCCTGATCGTTGCCGCGGGACCTGGATTTAACTTTATTCTGGCGTATTTCATTTTTGCCGGATGGCTCGCGACCGGAGCTCCACTTCCTGTCCCGACGTTCCAGGATCTCACCCCCGATATTGAAGCGATGGTTCCCGGCTCTCCTGCCGACACCGCAGGCATCCATATTGGAGATCGTGTCAGCCGAGTCAACGGACAAGACATTTCAACCAGAACAGAACTCTTCGATGCTGTGGCGAAGAGTAAAGGGCAGGCACTGACGCTCGAGATTAAACGAGGCGAACAGGTCAAAACGCTGACGGTCACGCCTACCGCCGCACCAGCGCCACAGGTCTCTGCGCAAGAGCCAGGATACTATCTGGGCGTCGAAGAAGCGCCACCCCTCGTCACATCAGTCACACCAAACTCTCCGGCGGAAAAAGCCGGTCTCCAAGCCGGAGACCATATGGTCAAGATCGAAGATCAGACGATCCATACCTGGTCCCAGATGACCGGGATTGTAAAAGAAAGTCCCAACCGCCAACTACAAGTAGAGGTCTTGCGGGAAGGACGCAGAATTTCTCTGACCGTGACGCCTTCGGCTGAGAAAGCAATGGTCAACGGCCAGTCGGTCGAAGTCGGTAAGATCGGCATTGCAGGACCAGGCGGCCGTTCGATTATCCGCTCCAACACCCCTCTGCTGGCGCTCTATGACGGATTGCGAGCCACCTGGGGCTTGACCGAGCTGACCGTAGTAGGCCTCTACAAGATGATCGTGGGGGACATCTCCAGCAAAAATATCGGCGGCCCGCTGACGATCGCCAATATCTCCGGTGAAGCCGCATCGCAGGGGGCCTCAAATGTCATCTATCTCATCGCCATTCTGAGCATCAATCTAGGCGTCCTCAACTTGCTCCCCATACCCATTCTCGATGGCGGCCATCTGCTGTTTTTCCTAATCGAGGGCATCCTCCGTAAACCACTCGGCGAACGCCAGAGAGAACTCGCGCAACAAGCCGGTCTTGTGCTATTAGTGGGTGTGATGGTCTTTGCGTTCTGGAATGATATTGAACGAATTTTCTTTCGATAAAAAAATAAGTTGGAAAGTCTGAAGGTCGAACGTCGTCATGTCACTCAAATCTTTCCTCATCCTCCGGCACTTAGACTTGATGACGTGAAGACTTGACGAATTTTTGATCCCCCTCACACACCCATGCGAACATCTCAAGTCTTAATTCCCACATTGCGAGAAGATCCGGGAGAAGCGGAAACCGTCAGTCATAAACTCATGCTCCGAGCCGGTCTGATTCGCAAGGTCGCGGCCGGCATCTACACCTACCTTCCACTCGGCCTTCGGGTCATCCGAAAAGTCGAGCAGATCATTCGAGAGGAGATGAACCGGGCCGGCGCTCAAGAACTCCTCATGCCCATTGCCTCTCCCGCAGAATTATGGCGAGAAACCGGCCGATGGAATTTTTACGGCAAAGAACTGGTGCGCTTCAAGGATCGTCACGAGCGCGAGTTCTGCTTGGGGCCGACCCATGAGGAAGTGATTACCGACCTGTTCAGACGCGAAGTCCGATCCTATAGGCAAATGCCGCTGAATTTCTATCAGATCCAAACAAAGTTTCGAGATGAAATCCGCCCCCGCTTCGGTCTCATGCGAGGGCGTGAATTCATCATGAAGGACGCCTATAGCTTTGACCTGGATGAAGCGAGCGCCAGGATCAGCTACCAAAAGATGTACGACGCCTATCATCGTATCTTCACGCGCTGCGGCCTCACCTTCCGCGCCGTGGAGGCCGACACCGGCCTGATCGGTGGCAGTTCATCTCATGAATTCATGGTGCTTGCCGAAACAGGCGAGAACACCATCGTTTACAGCGATGCCGGGACCTACGCCGCCAATGTCGAACAGGCCGAAGTGCTTCCTCCGACTGACATGGATACTGAGGCCCTTCGTCCCTTACAGGCCGTACAGACACCTCGTTGCCGGACAGTCGAAGAGGTTACGAGATTTCTGAACGCCTCTCCCGCGCGCCTGGTAAAAACCCTCCTCTACTCGGCAGGAAAAGACACGATCGCCGTATTGGTGCGGGGAGACCATGAGGCGAATGAGGTCAAGATTCAGCGCCTCCTACAAGTCACTGATCTTGAACTTGCCACTCCCACCGTCGTCGAGCAAGTCACCGGCGCACCCGTAGGATTTGCCGGTCCCATTGGCCTCAAACACGTTCGGATTATTGCCGACCACGCTGTAAAAGCCTTGCGCAACGTGATCGTTGGCGGCAATCAGAGCGATATGCACTATGTCGATGCGAATTGGGATCGTGATTTTCAGGTTGAGCAGTTTGCCGATCTCCGCAGCGCCTGTGCGGGAGATCCGTCTCCGAGAAAAGACGGAACATTGAAAACAACGAAAGGCATAGAAGTCGGACATGTCTTCATGCTCGGCACAAAATACAGTGACGCCATGAAAGCCTCATTCCTCGATCTTCACGGCAAAGAGTGCCTCGCCGTCATGGGATGCTACGGCATCGGCGTCGGACGCACAGCGGCGGCGGCGATTGAACAACACCACGATGCGAAAGGCATTATCTGGCCCTTCCCCATCGCGCCGTTTCATGTGCATCTCCTCCCGCTCACTCAATCAGCACAGACCGCCCAGGTCACCGCACAGCTCTATGAGGAACTGCAGGCGGCAGGGCTCGAAGTACTCTGGGATGATCGGGACGAACGAGCCGGTGTGAAGTTCAACGATGCGGACCTGATGGGAGCCCCATTCCAAGTCGTTGTCGGAGACAAGGGCCTTGCCGAAGGAGTTGTGGAGGTCAAAACTCGGAAGGACGGGGTGAAACTCAAGCTGCCTCCGGCGCAAGTTACCGCTCATCTGATTCGCATACAAACAAGTTGAACACCCAGCTACCCACTGATAACTTCATCCCTACTTATCATTCCCATAATCACTCGAATCCAAAACCGCCTTTTCCTGTAATCCCAAAATGATAATGTCCGCTTTGGCCCAAGTAGAAATGTCCTCTTCGTTGCGAGACGATCGGCCCTCACAAGGAGGGTCAGATGGTCAGAGAGGACAGGGTCATCATGAGTGTGAAGGAACTCAGGCGGGTACATGTGA
>CAMDRK010000268.1 GCA_945906715.1 Nitrospira lenta | reverse complement strand
TAATCCGTTGCAGTCGAAAGTCCAGGTCGGCCAGGGTTCTGTTGAAAATTCGATAGTGTGCTCATATCCGGTCGGATGGACGGTGCCAGGATACAGATTTATTGAGAGTGGAATCGCCTGGCCGTCGATATCGAGCCATTCTTCGATGTGGTTGACCAGCACAAACCGTTCGCTCGGCGGCTTCCTGGCGGTTAAGAGGAGTGCATGGTAGCGACGGGTATTCGCCCCCGCGACTGTGCCGGAAGCAAATCCCCCTTTCCCGTTCGTCTCCAGCCATTCGAGACTCAAAGCCCGGTCCAGATTCCGGCAATCTTCAGCCCCGATCTTCACGCCTCACCCCTTACCCTTTACCCCTCACGTCTTCACTCCCCAGATTGCTGAATCAGCTTCGCCACCAATCCGGTCCAGCCAGTCTGGTGACTTGCGCCGATGCCTGCGCCGTTATCCCCGTGGAAGTACTCGTAGAACAATATATTGTTGCGCCAATGCGGATCGTCCTGAAATCTGTTCGTCCCGCCGAACACCGGACGTTTCCCATCGGCATTCTGGAGAAAGATGTGCGTCAAACGGCGTGAGATCTCGGCCGCCACTTGCCAGAGCGTGGATTGATGGCCCGATCCTGTCGGGCACTCCACTTGATACTGATCGCCGAGAAAGTAGTGGAACTTTTGCAACGATTCGATCAGGAGATAGTTGACCGGGAACCAAATCGGTCCGCGCCAATTCGAATTGCCCCCGAACAAACCCGTGCCGGATTCCGCTGGTTCGTAGTCTACACGATGTTCGTGCCCCATAACCGAGACTATATAGGGATGATCTTTGTGATAGCGCGAGAGAGCCCGAATGCCGTAGGGAGACAGGAATTCCTCTTCGTCCAGCAGGTACCCCAAGACGGATTTCAGCCGATCGCGACTCACGAGGGAAAGAAATCGCCGCACACCTCCGTCGTAGGACTGTGTTTCCAGATGCTGCGCAAAGTCCGGCTTGTTCTCGATGAACCACTGCATCCGGTGTTTAAAGCGCGGCAGGCTGTCGATGAGTTCCGAGTCGAGAGTCTCCACTGCGAACAGAGGAATCAGGCCGACCATCGAACGGACTCTCATGTGTGTAGTTTCACCGTTCGGCAGATGCAGCACGTCGTAAAAGAAGCCGTCCTTGCGGTCCCACAACTCGATCTTTTCGCCGCCGATGTTATTCATGGCGCGGCAGATGTAGACGAAGTGTTCGAAGAACTTGCTGGCAACATCTTCGTAGGCACGATTGTCTCGGGCGAGTTCCAGCGAGATTGTCAGCATATTGAGGCAGTACATACCCATCCAACTGGTGGCGTCCGACTGTTCGATGTGGCCGCCGGTCGGTAACGGCGCGCTGCGGTCGAATACCCCGATGTTGTCGAGGCCAAGAAAGCCTCCCTGGAAGATGTTCTTTCCATCGGCGTCTTTACGATTCACCCACCAGGTAAAGTTCAACAGCAACTTGTGAAAGACGCGCTCTAAGAACCGTCGATCTCCAACACCTTTACGTTTCTTATCAATCTTATAAATGCGCCAGGCGGCCCAGGCATGAACCGGCGGATTCACGTCGCCGAAGGCCCATTCGTAGGCCGGAATCTGTCCATTCGGATGCATGTACCATTCACGCAACATCAGGACGAGCTGTTCCTTGGCAAACGTGGGGTCGACGAGCGCAAGCGGGATGCAGTGAAACGCGAGATCCCAGGCGGCGTACCAGGGGTACTCCCATTTATCCGGCATCGAAATGACATCGGCGTTATAGAGATGCGTCCAGTCTGAGTTGCGCCCATGCAACCGTTCACGCGGTGGTTCCGGCATGCTCGGATCGCCTTTGAGCCAGCGATTCACTTCGTAGTGATAGAACTGTTTGCTCCAGAGCATTCCCGCGAAGGCTTGCCGTTGGACGCGGCGAGCATCCTCCGACAGATTGCTCGGTGCAAGGCTGTCATAGAACTCATTCGCCTCCTTGAGGCGTGCGGTAAAAACGTTGTCGAAGTCCTGTGTTTCGAAACCCGGGTTCTGTTCGTCGTTGGTGAATCGCAGCTTGATCGTCTTCGTCGCGCCTGGTGCAAGCGTCAACACATACTGGGCGGCAGCTTTGGTGCCCAGGTGATCCGGATTGACCGCGTCCTTCTCACCTTGCACGACATAATCGTGAAAGCTGTCCTTCACGTACCGGGCGCCTTCTTCGTCGCCATAGAGGCGGCGCGTGTTAGTTTCATTTTCAGTGAAGAGCAGCGTGGGCTGGCCTTCGCAGAGAAGGCGGCGTAGCCCGTAGTAATCATGCTGCGTCTCGATGACGCTCATCTGGTCCGTCGGTTCTCCTTGCTTGAGACGGGGGCGCCGGATGTCCGATCCCCAGGACCAGGTATTGCGATACCAGATCGTCGGCAGCAGTGTGAGTTCGGCCTGCTCGGGACCACGATTTACCACCTGGATACGGATGCAGAGATCTTCCGGCGTAGCCTTGGCATACTCCACAAAGACGTCGAAGTAGCGGTTCTCGTCGAACACACCGCTGTCGGTCAATTCAAACTCTGGATCTTGACGCCCTCGACGGCGATTCTCCTCGACCAACTGAGTATAGGGAAATTCAGCCTGCGGATACTTGTACAGATACTTCATGTAGGAATGGGTCGGGGTCGAATCGAGGTAGAAGTAACACTCCTTCGCATCTTCGCCGTGATTACCTTCATTGCCGGTAAGCCCAAAGACTCGTTCCTTCAATATCGGGTCGCGCCCGTTCCACAAAGCCACGGCGAAGCAGATCAATTGATGGCGATCGCAGATACCACCAAGACCGTCCTCGTTCCAGCGATAGGCACGAGACCTCGCATGATCATGGGGAAACGCTTCCCATGCCGTGCCGTGAGGACTGTAGTCCTCGCGCACCGTTCCCCAAGCCCGTTCGCTCAGATAGGGCCCCCACCGTTTCCAATGGCGCTGACGCTTCGCGTCCTCATCAAGACGCTGCTGTTCTGCCAGGATCGGTGACTGGGAATCGGAAGCGGTTTGACGATGAGAGGCCATACGACTCCTTCGGTAGAAACGTTATACAACTAGAGTCGGCCTGCAGTGGAAAGCCTTACAGGAATCTAGTACCGGGCCGTACCAGTAGTCAAACGGAAGCAATAGACCAATGCGCCGCCCGTAATGAATAAGGAAAAGAAGCAAATCTAAAAGTGGAGAGCCGACCGGGTCTCAAATCCAGAATTATCGCTATGGAACGCTTGGCGGTATTTCTGAGGCGAGCAGGAGGGAAACTTCTCAGGAGACCCGGTGAACTGGCGGAGCGGAGCCACGCTGGGCTCCGCTAACCGCCAGGACGTCAGGAGTCGTTAGCCTACGCGACGTTGAGAAACTACTTCTTCGCAGTTTCTGCCATCTTCCCATTCAACCAGACCGTTTGGCCTTCCTGTAGCTGCATCTCTTTCCCGTCCTTCGTCATCATCTTGCCGTTCATCATGACCCTTGCGCCGTTCATCATGGTCGTCTCACGATCCATCCGGCCGATTTCCTTCCCGTCCTGCAGGCGCCACATCTTGCCATCCTTCATCGTGACGCCATCCTTTTCCTCGGCCATCGCTGGGACGGCAAGGAACGACAAGGACAAGGCGAGCCCGACAACTGCGAGGGTGATATTTCTATAATTCATGGCTAAACTAAACCTCCATAAGTTAATGAATGATATAAATGAATTCTCCCTGACAACGTGAAACCTGGAGCGGCAAGGAGGACCGCATCCCGGTTTTGGCGGACTTGTGGCCGGCCTCGTTGCCACTGTCCAACTGAATCGAGGTTGTATCTTTTTCCTTTTAGCCGGACACTTGCCGGTGCTTGTGGTTGGTGTAGTGAGATAGGAGCTGCTGAATCAGACTGAACTAGCCGTTGTAGCGGCAGGCACACATTCACAGTTAGGATTCGACAAACAAGACTGCGCATCACAAATAGCCGCCCGCCTTAATCCGCAACGGGCAAGCTCATCACGCAATGCGCGTGGAGTTTCCGGAGCGTTTCTTTAACCGTTTTGCTCCCAACACAACAGATAAACAGGATCAGATATCGCGTGAACCTTGTAATACGCGGTCAACCAAGGCCATTAATAGTTCAGAGCATTGTATTATTCACTAGTCCTGGACCCCTGTCAAGTCTACAGGTGGAGGTGCTATACTAG
>CAMDRK010000267.1 GCA_945906715.1 Nitrospira lenta | reverse complement strand
CGGTAGAGGGCCAGGACCAGTAAGTTGCCGAAGCTGTAGGCGTAGCAATAGAAGGGGCTGGCGAAGATGTGGGGAATGGTCAGCCATTCCCATTGAAACTCTTCCGGGACCTTGATCCCTTTTCCAAACTGTTGCCGCACCTCGGCCAGGTAAGTTTTTGCCAGGTCCTCCACGGTCGCGCCCTGCGCGATCATCTCATGGGCCTGATTCTCGAATTGGACAAAATAGGCTTGCCGAAGCACCGTGGCGTAGATGTCGTCCAGTTGGTTGACCAGGAGTCCCTGCCGCACCTTCTTGTCCCGTTCCTGGTTCATGAGGGCATCGGACAGAATTCGTTCCCCGAACACCGATGCTGTTTCTGCCAGCGGGAGGGTGGAATGAAAGGTAAATACGGAATGTTTCGCCGCCAGGATGCCGTGGACGGCATGACCGAGCTCATGAGCCATTGTCGCGATATCGCGGGCCTCGCCGGTGAAGTTCAGCAGCACATAAGGGGTCATGTTTGGGACGACGCTGTAACAATAGGCGCCCCCGATTTTCCCGGGCCTCGTACGCGCATCGATATGGCGTTCATGAACGACCCGTTCCGCCAAGTCGGCTAACTGAGGAGAGAACCCTCGATAGGCCTCCAACACCATGCGGACGGCATCCTGATAGCGATAGGATTTCTGCTTTGTGCGATGCGGCGCATAGATGTGGTAGCGGCTCATCGGCTTGATCTTGCACAGGCGAGCCTTGATGCGGAAGTAGTGCTGAAAGATGCCCGCATTTTTCTGGCAGACTTTTAAGAGGGAGGCCACGGCTGCATCAGGAATGTCGTTGCCGAGGTTGCGCGTAGCAATCGGGGAAGCGAATCGGCGCAGTTGGAGATTCTCCGCCTTCCAGTCGTTGACCAATGTCTTGTAAAGTTCGCCGAGCAGATCGTGCTGATCGGCGTAGACACGGTATAGCTCTCGATAGGCGGCCTCTCGTAGTCGACCTTGCGCATGGCGGAGATAGGACGTCAGTTCTTCGCGCGTCATCGTTTTTCGTTTACCGCTGACGGTGAGTGTAAACGTGAAGGCGTTCGTCACAATGTCATACAGTGACTGGACTGCGCTGCGGCCCGTGATGTTCTTGATGTTGACGATCTTCTCTTCTGGCTCAGACAGTGTGTGGGGTTGAAACCGGCGGATGGTTTCGAGGTGATATCGGAGCGTGCCTGTTCCAGCCATGAGCCGGCAGGCATTGTCCTGATCGACGCTCTGCCACCAAAGGTCGAAAAACACCAATCGGTTTTGGAGCGCCGTGAGCCGTTCCTCAACCTTGGTTTTAAACGAACGTGCGGCAAGATCCCTGGTGTTTTCGGAGAACCAGAGGTAGGCGTAGGCGCCGATTTTGGATGCGGCAGCCGCGATTTCTTCACTCAGAGTCAGCAGCGAGCGGAGGACCGATGCTTCCATGGTCGGGCTGAGCTGGGTACGAGCTGATTCAAATTGCGTCACCTTGGACTCGATTTCTGCCAACAGGGTCTCAAAACGCGCGACTGGTTTCTCTGCCAAATGTGAAAGATCCCAGCGCTCGGAATAGGTGAGTTTCTGACGCTTTAGGGATGAGGTCTTGTGTTTCGTTGAAGTAGTTCGGCTGGTCTTCACAGGCATAGGTCACATCCCCTTCATGTCGTTCTCATGCATTATGCAGGCTGGGCTCGTCGGCCACAATCATATCATTCTCGCTGACGAGGCCGCAGAGTTTTTCACGAGCTCCAGGAGAATCTTCCATCTGCGGTGGCATTTTCGGTATGATGCGCGAAGCGTAAAGGGAAAACCTCATGACCGATCAAGAGCTCAACCGGGCAGTCCAATATGTCACAGCCAGCACGTCTTATGGGCGGGACACAGTGGCTGAGATTCTCAAGACGGGGCTGAGTGAAATGACTGTGTTGGCCACTCAATCGTCGGAGCGGTTCGAGCGGGACGTGCTGTTGGAATATGTCTGCCAGTGGACGATCAAGCGCACGGGCCAAACGGAGCCGTTAGTCAGGGAGATTCTTGGCTGCGCAAGCCGCTGGCTCGATGAAGTGTACGAGGAAATAGCCAAACGCCAGCCGGAAGCTTTAGGCCTCTCATCCGATGATGACGACGATGACAAAGGGGCAGAGCCGGTCTAGAAAATCGTGAAACGTGAAAGGTTAAACGTGAAACGCGAGGAGAGGTTGTTGCTCTGGTTTGTCTCGTGTACTGGGTTGACTAAAACTCATCTGATAAACCGGAGGCACTGCCAATTTTCTAACGCAGTAGTCTCGTTCGTCTTGGAGTCGGCTGGAGGGGATGGGCAGCTCCGGTTGCGCCAGAATGCGTTGGTCTCTATCCACCACTGACTGTGCCGGTATCAGCCGCCTGCTCCTCTGAAGCTGCGACACAACGTCGCAATGCCGTCGCAGGCTCCTTGTTGTTTGCCGTTGATTCTTGGATGGCGCTCTGGCGCAAACCTCCGTGCCCATCCCCTCCAACCGACGATGAGAGAATGGATAGCGGACGGTGCTTTGTCTGGGGCGTTAGTGTCTCTCGGCGGCTCTTCACGCTATTGACGAAGTTCTCTCTGTGATTGACACCGCCTAGCAGAAAGGAGTAGGAAAACCACAATGTTCCCGGTGTTACCGGGACACAGATGTTGCATCCATCCATCCATCCATCCATCCATTTTTAGTCTAGAGACCTCAGGCCTTTCAGCCTTTCGCATAAAACCACGTCAGCTTTCCGAAGCAGTAGTCACTCGTCCGGTTCTACGGCAAGGCTACAGCTCTGACTGGTCTCCAATGACGTCTGGGGCCAGCTATAAGAAAAATCGTCCCGAATAGAGGGATGTGATCCGTGTCGTACTGGCACAAGATGGGAGGGGCGATTCTAGCAGCATTCCTTATTGGTGGACCTGTTTCGAGCCTGCTTGGCGTGCAAAACAAGACATTCGTCGGTGTGGCGGCAGGTGCGATTGCGTTCGTGTTGCTATCAGCTTTGGGGAAGCCTCGTTGACAAGGGATTACTGAACCCTTTGGTATGTGGGGGTATTGGCAATGAAAAGATGTAATTTGATGCTGTTGAAGAGGGCGCTGCTTCTAGGGATCGTTCAGATTAGCGTGTGGTTTCCCACTTCAGCCTTTCCGCTTGAAGCAGACAGCGCGCTGCCAAGTAGATCAGCTCTATCTGAAACGGTCTACGAAGACCCTCATGGGTTCTTCCGCATCCAGCCGCCGCTGGGGTGGGAAATCATGACGTTTCCCAATGATCCTCGCGGGAAGGTCAAGTTCATTGCGCCAGACGATAAAAAAGTGTCGATTCTCGTCATGGGGTGGGCGGTCGACTGGAGCGGTTTTGATGAGTTAGTGCTTCAGGAGCGTGCCTCGACAGAGCGGCTGGTCGACAAGTATCGCGCCGTGGGCGGACGCTACACCGAGGAGCAAACGAACTGGGATGGTGAGCCGTTGCATACGATTCATTTCAAGATTCCCGGCCAGTTTAGCAATGACATCTCTTCTCTCCTTCGGGGCAAGAACGCGTACACCTTCGGCTATGCCAGTCCTCCGGTCGTCTTCACCAAATACCAAGAGCTGGCGCGGCTGTGTTTCCAATCGTTTGAGCCGATCATTCGGGAACACAGCGCGGCCGAAGCGGCTGAACATGTGGCAGCCTCGAAAGTGCGGGTGGCTGAATTAGAAGTTGCGCGGGAGAAAGGTCATGACTCAGTGGCCCAAATCCTTGAGAAGCGGTGAACCTCTCGGCTAGCACGGTTGCAGACAGAAAAAGACGTCACCCATCTTGAAGGTGCCGCACGAAGAAAATGTATCAAAGGGCTCTCATCAGGTTCATGACTCAAAACGAAGAGGGGATCGAGTTCGCAGTGCTCTATCCGGCATGTACTGATCCCTCACGCAGGCAGCGTCCCCTTGCAGCCTCTCCAAATTCTTCGTCACCATCGCGTCGCAGTATTTCGTGCAGAGGCGATGCCAGGCGGAAATCATCGTGAAGCCTTGCTCGATATCGCGCGGCCGATTGTGGTGCTTTCCTGTTGATTTCCCGCCCGCTGGCCCGCTTCCCTCACCCCTCTCAGGAAAGTCTGGGCGGCCTTATGCTTCGGTGGAGTTCAGGTCTTTGAGTATTTGCTCAATGGTCGGCTTGAGCGGGGGGATTCGCTCCTTCACAGCTATCCAAATCGATTCCCGG